>CAYJKD010000085.1:0-10692 GCA_964370595.1 uncultured Lachnospiraceae bacterium | reverse complement strand
TCCGTTATTTTCGTTCTTATATGTGTAGCGTTAACTGTGATCGTGTTGCTACAAGAAGGCAAATCAGCAGGTTTGGGTTCAATCAGTGGTATGGCCGATACTTATTGGGGAAAAAACAAGGGTCGCTCTATGGAGGGCAAACTTGAGAAGTTTACAACCATATCAGCAATTGGATTTATTGTACTTGCACTTGTATTAAACATACTTTAATGATAAGGCACTCTTGGGAACAAGGGTGCTTTTCTGTTAGAATAGAATAGGAGAAATATGTCAGATCAATTGATGAAAGAAAAAAAGAAATCCCTACTTGAGCTGTTTCGAGATTCAGAATATGTTCCGATGAAGTTTAAGGAACTTGCCGTATTACTGGATGTGAAAAAACAGCAAAGAGATGAATTTCGAGAAGTGCTTGATGCACTTGTGTCAGATGGAGAATTACGAATATCAAAAAAAGGAAAATATGTACTTTCCGATGAAGTTTCTCTTGTTGGCACATTTTGTGGTCATGCAAAAGGATTTGGGTTTGTATCAGTAGAAGGTCAAGAGGTGGATATTTTCATTTCCCCTGACTACGTGAATTCTGCATTGCATGGAGACCGTGTTGCAGTGCAACTGTTAAATGATGGAAAAGGAAAACGTCCAGAAGGTTCTATTACACGTGTAATAGAACGTGCAAATGCAACCGTTGTAGGATTTTATCAAAAAACAAAAGGGTTTGGTTTTGTATTACCAGATAATCAAAAAATTGCAAAAGATATCTTCATTCACAAAGGAAAAGATAGAGGTGCGATTCATGGTCATAAAGTAGTTGTGAAGATTACTGATTTTGGTGATGAAAAAAAGAAACCAGAAGGTGTAATCGTTGAAATCTTAGGACATGTAAATGATCCAGGAACTGATATTTTATCTATAGTTAAAGCATATGGACTTCCGATGGACTTCCCAGAAGAAGTAATGGATGAAGTGAGCCATGCACCATTTGAGATAAAAGAAGAAGAAACAATAGGAAGAAAAGATATTCGTGACTGGGTAACGGTTACGATAGATGGAGAAGATGCAAAAGACCTTGACGATGCGATTACCTTAACAAAAGAAAGTTATGGATATTGTTTAGGGGTGCATATTGCAGATGTGACCCACTACGTAAAAGAGGGAAGTCCATTAGATGAAGAAGCGTTGAAAAGAGGGACGAGTGTTTACTTAGTGGATCGTGTAATACCAATGTTGCCACATCGATTATCCAATGGAATTTGCTCCTTAAATGCGGGAGTAGATCGTTTGGCTTTAAGTTGTATTATGCAAATAGGTGAAGATGGCAGCGTAATAGGTCATGAAATTTGCGAAACGGTAATTCATGTGGATAAGCGAATGACATATACAGCTGTTAACGAGATTATTACGAATAAAAACGAAGAAGTTATACAGGCTTATGAAGGATATATAGAATTTTTCCATCGGATGAAAGAATTATCTGAGAAATTACGTCAAAAAAGAACAGCAAGAGGGTCCATTGATTTTGATTTTCCAGAGAGTAAAATTATCCTAGATGGAAAAGGAAAACCAATAGAAATTAAAGCGTATGAGCGAAATGTTGCAACTAAAATCATAGAAGATTTTATGTTATTAGCAAATGAAACTGTGGCAGAAGACTATTTTTGGTTAGAGCTTCCATTTGTATATCGTACACATGATTATCCAGATCCAGAAAAAATGAAACGATTAGGAACATTTATTAATAATTTCGGATATACGATTCGTACTCAGCAAGGGGAAGTGCATCCCAAAGAGCTCCAAAAACTGCTTCAAAAAATTGAAGGAAGTGAAGAAGAAGCACTTATTAGTCGATTGACATTACGCTCAATGAAACAGGCAAAATATTTGCCTGTTTGTACAGGACATTTCGGCTTGGCAGCAAAATACTACACGCATTTCACATCACCGATTCGAAGATATCCAGATTTGCAGATTCATCGTATTATCAAGGATAATCTACAAGGAAGGTTAAGTGGAAAGCGAATTGGGCATTATGAAAACATCCTTTCAGGGGTTACGACTCAGTGTTCCGCATCAGAGCGAAAAGCAGAAGAGGCAGAACGAGAAACCATAAAGCTGAAAAAATGCCAATATATGCAAGATCGAATTGGAGAAGTGTATGCAGGCGTAATATCAGGTGTTACAACATGGGGATTTTATGTGGAATTGCCGAATACGGTTGAAGGACTCGTTCATGTAAATGAGCTGAAGGGAGATTATTACGAATTTCATGAAGCAAGCATGGAACTTCGTGGAGAAACCAAAGGAAAAATCTATAAATTAGGACAAAAAATAAAAGTTCAAGTAACAGGAACTGATAAGTTGATGAAAACCATTGACTTCCTTCCTGTAGAGGAGTAGACGTGGGAAAAGATAACTTTAAGTTAGTAGCGAACAATAAAAAAGCATATCATGATTACTTTATAGATGAAAAATACGAATGCGGAATTGAACTATTTGGAACAGAGGTCAAATCCATTCGAATGGGGAAATGTAGCATAAAAGAAGCGTTTGTTAGAATACAAAAAGGACAAGTTTATGTATACGGTATGCATGTAAATCCTTATGAAAAGGGAAATATTTTTAATAAAGATCCTCTTCGTGATAAAAAATTGCTTATGCATCGTGCAGAAATTAACAAATTAGAAGGCAAAATGAAAGAAAAAGGATATGCGTTAGTTCCTTTACGTGTGTACTTTACAGGAAGTCTCTGTAAAATAGAAATCGGTTTAGCACGAGGGAAAAAGCTATATGATAAGCGCAATGATATTGCGAAAAAAGATCAGAAACGAGAAGTAGAACGCGAATTTAAAGGCAAGTTAAAAATGTGATGAGAGTTGCATGTGAAGATAAATGAAAACTAGTGAACTTGTACAGAATTAGCCGATAATACAGAAAAAATGTACAAATTTACATTGAGGGAGAATTCCCTTAATGATATACTCCATTCAAATAGAAATCCCGTTGGGATGCGTATAGAAGTTTAGGAGGAATTGTATGAGAGCAAGTGAATTAGTACAACAATTAAATGAAGAAAAAGCACAGGAGTTGATGGTTGAGCTCTATGGGGAAAGTGGTGCTCAAGGGAACAAAGAGCGCTACATAGATATGGTGCAAAAATTTGAAGGGAAGTTTGGCGATAAGGAAATGTCATTATTTACTTCTCCAGGAAGAACAGAGATTAGCGGAAATCATACGGACCATAATCATGGACGTGTCCTAGCAGGGAGCATTAATCTAGATTGCGTTGCTGCAGCAGGAAAGAATCATGATGATGTAGTTCGAATTGTAAGCGAAACATTTTCCCAAGAATTTATCATTGAATTGAACAATTTAGAACCAAGTGGAAAAAATGCAGGAACGATCGATTTGACAAAAGGTTTGCTAAAAGGGTTTTTAGAAAAAGGATATCAAATCGGTGGATTTGATGCATATATTACTAGCAATGTAATTAGTTCTGCAGGAGTAAGTTCTTCAGCATCCTTTGAAATGCTAATTTGTTCCATGATTAATCATTTTTATAATGACGATGCGATGGACCCTGTTGCGTATGCTCATATTGGTAAATATGCAGAAAATATTTATTGGGCAAAAGGATCAGGGTTATTGGATCAGATGGCATGTGCTGTTGGTGGCTTGATTACCATTGATTTTGCCAATCCTGCTGAGCCAAAAGTAGAAAAAATTGAATTTGATTTTGCTGCAAAAGATCATAGTCTGATTATTGTGCAAACAGGGGCTGGACATGCAGATTTAAGCGAAGATTATTCTTCTGTTCCAAATGAGATGAAAAAAGTTGCAGAGTATTTTGGCAAAGAAGTGTGTGCTGAAATTACACAGGAACAACTAATGAAAGAACTTGCAAAAGTAAGAGCATATGCAGGAGACCGTTCTGTGATGAGAGCACTTCATTTCTTTGAAGAGAATAAGAGAGTAGATGAACAAGTAAATGCATTGAAAAATGATGAGTTCCAAGTGTTCCTTGATAGTGTTACAGCATCGGGTAATTCTTCTTGGAAATGGTTGCAAAATTGCTATACTAACACAAATTATCAAGAGCAAGGAATCAGCGTGGCACTTGCACTGACTGAATTATTTATCAAAGAGAAGAAAAAAGGTGCTTGTAGAATTCATGGTGGTGGATTTGCAGGTGTGATTATGGCGATGCTTCCTAATGACATTGCAGGAGAATATATTTCTTTGATGGAGGGTGCATTAGAGCCAGGATGTACCCATCGCATGAGTATTCGTCCTTATGGAGCGGTTTGTATTGATTCCATGATTTAGTTATTTGAATTGAAAAAAATTGAGAGAGATTCTTGTTCGAAGGAATGAGATTCTCTTTTTTTTATTGACAATCTACCAAGGATATGATATTTTAAATCTAGTTATGAAAACAGTTTAGGTTTTGTTTTCATATAGCGATATCATGGCAACCTATGTTGCATTATTGATTGAGTTAGAAGCTCAAATTTTATAAGTTGGTTACTTTCAACCAGTGTTTAAAACACATCAACTTGTGAAACGGTCAATAAGAGTAGTAAAAGTGAGGTGGTATGTAAGCAAAGCTGACATCGAACCGCTAGGACTGTAATAAGTGCAGTCTTGAATTGCTATATAGACTCAAAAAACCTGATTCTGTTGAAATATGAGAAAAATATATTTTCTGATTCGATATATCTATGAGAAAAAGAGCAATTATTTTCAATTATTTTAAGCAAGTGATGATGTCACTTGCTTTTGTTATGTTTCATTATAAGTAAATCTGTTCCAATACAGAAAAGATTTAAGTTAGAAAAAAGGAGATTAAGTAACCATGAGTGGGAAATTGCAATTGTATGGATTTAATAATTTAACGAAATCCCTAAGCTTTAATATTTATGATGTCTGTTATGCGAAAACAGCGAGAGAACAACAAGATTATATTGCCTATATTGATCAACAATATAACTCAGAACGTTTAACTAATATTTTGCTTACATTAACAGATATGATTGGTGCAAGGGTTTTAAATGTATCGAAGCAAGATTATGATCCACAAGGTGCATCAGTAACTATTTTAATGGCTGAAAATTCGAAAACACCTGTTGGGGATACAATCGTATCTCATTTAGATAAAAGTCATGTTACAGTTCATACTTATCCAGAGTTTCATCCAGACACATCACTTGCAACGTTTCGCGTGGATATCGATGTTGCAACCTGTGGTGAAATCACACCATTGTCTACGTTAGATTATTTGATTGGCTCTTTTGATTCTGACATTATTACCATGGATTATCGTGTGAGAGGGTTTACAAGAAAGTCAGACGGAAGTAAGTTGTTTATGGATCATAATATTACATCAATCCAAGATTATGTCAGTCCAGGGATTCGCCAGAACTATGATTCGGTCGATATCAATGTGTATGAAAATAATCTATTTCATACAAAAATGTTAATCAAAGAATTAGACTTACAAAATTACTTGTTTAAAACAGATGTTTATGAATTGCCACCAAAAACAAGATTGCAAATCCATGATAATTTGCGCAAGGAAATGATTGAAATTTTTAGTGGAAGAAATATATATTAAGTGACTGGAGGAGAAATGATTGGAAAAGATAAGAGAGGGATTAACACAAAATAGTGCGCCGATTTATGAAGCACTTGATAAATTTCACAAAAGCAGAGTAGTTCCTTTTGATGTTCCTGGTCATAAAAGAGGGCAAGGAAATCCTGAATTGAAACAATTGTTAGGGGAGGAATGTGTAAGTAATGATGTGAATTCCATGAAACCTTTAGATAATCTTTGCCACCCAGTATCAGTAATACGAGATGCAGAGCAATTAGCTGCAGAAGCATTTGGAGCGGCTCATGCATTTTTTATGGTAGGAGGCACTACCTCTGCAGTACAATCTATGATTCTAAGTGTTGTAAAGCGTGGAGAGAAAATTATTCTACCAAGAAATGTACATCGAAGTGTGATTAATTCTTTGGTTATTTGTGGTGCGATACCTGTATATGTAAATCCAGATATGGATACGAAACTTGGAATTCCTTTAGGAATGAAAATAGATCAGGTGGAAGCGGCTATGAAGAAACATCCAGATGCGAAAGCAGTTTTAGTTAATAATCCGACCTACTATGGAATTTGTTCGGATTTGAAATTTATAGTAAAGATAGCACATGAGCATGGAATGAAGGTATTAGCAGATGAGGCGCATGGAACGCACTTTTATTTTCATGAAGAATTACCGATTTCTGCTATGGAAGCAGGTGCTGATTTGGCTGCAGTTAGTATGCATAAATCAGGAGGTAGTTTAACACAAAGTTCATTTTTATTAGCAGGACCAAATGTTAGCGAGGGTTATGTAAGGCAAATTATTAATCTAACACAGACTACAAGTGGCTCGTATCTATTGCTTACTAGTTTGGATATTTCAAGAAGAAACTTAGCGATTCGTGGAAGAGAAGAGTTTTGGAATGTGATGAAGATGGCCCAATATGCGAGAGAAGAAATTAATGGAATTGATGGATTCTATGCATATTCGAAAGAGCTGATCAATAATGATAGTGTGTATGATTTTGATGTGACTAAATTATCAATCTATACATTAGAAACAGGATTAGCAGGAATTGAAGTATATGACTTACTGCGAGACGAATATGATATTCAAATCGAATTTGGTGATCTTGGTAATGTTTTAGCATATATTTCAATTGGTGATCGATTGAAAAATATAGAGCGCTTGGTAAGTGCTTTAGCAGAAATCAGCAGAAGATTTAAACGAGATAAATCTGGTTTGCTCACACAAGAATATTTACCTCCAGTAGTAGCAGTTTCTCCTCAAGAGGCTTTTTATGCAGAGAAAGAATCTGTTTTATTAATGGAAACAGAAGGGAAAATTTGTTCAGAATGTGTGATGTGTTATCCACCAGGCATCCCTATTTTAGCTCCAGGTGAACGAATTACAAAAGAAATCTTAGAATATATTCAGTATGCGAAAGAAAAAGGCTGTTCAATGACAGGAACAGAAGATCCATCGTTAGAACACTTAAATGTATTGAAGGGGGTAGAATGATATGGAATTATGGTTTACAGAAAGACATACGCCAGATGTAAAGCTATCAATTCGAATTGACCGACAACTTTATTCTGGACAAAGTGATTTTCAGCGAATCGATGTGTTTGATTCGAAAGAGTTCGGTCGATTTCTTACCTTAGATGGATATATGATGTTGACAGAGCGAGATGAATTTATCTATCATGAAATGATTACCCATGTACCAATGGCTGTACATCCAGATGCAAAAAAAATACTTGTGATTGGTGCAGGTGATGGTGGAGTAGTAAGGGAACTTTGCAAATATCAAGAAGTAGAAGAAATAGATTTAGTTGAAATAGACCCATTAGTGGTAGAAGTAAGCCGTAAATATCTTCCCCAAACAGCAAGCTGCTTGGATGATGAACGAGTGAAAATTCATTATGAGGATGGGCTGAAGTTTGTACGTTCAAAGGAAAGTTATTATGATGTAATCATAGTGGACTCCACAGATCCATTTGGACCTGGAGAAGGTTTATTTACAAAAGAATTTTATGGAAATTGTTATAAAGTACTAAAAGAAGATGGAATTATGGTAAATCAGCATGAAAGTCCATTTTATGCAGAAGATTCAGAAGCTTGTCAAAGGGCTCATAAAAGAATTGTGGAAAGCTTTCCTATAAGCCGCGTTTATCAAGCTCATATCCCAACCTATCCATCAGGACATTGGTTGTTTGGATTTGCATCAAAAAAATATCATCCGATTAAAGATTTAAATGCGGTTCGATTTAATATGAGAGCGTTGGGATTAAAGTATTATACAACAAGATTGCACCAAGGTGCATTTATGTTGCCAGCATATGTAGAGGAGTTATTAAGAGATGTTGAATAGAAATGTAGAAACATTCATAGGATGCGAAGCTAGTTATGAGGAGTCCACTGTAGTTTTATTTGGTGCTCCATTCGATTCGACTACGTCCTTTCGACCAGGAACAAGATTTGGGTGTAAGGTCATGCGTGCAGAATCTTTTGGGTTAGAAACGTATAGTCCTTATCAAGATAAAGACTTAAGTGATTATTCTGTTTTTGATAGTGGAGACGTAGAGTTATGTATTGGGGATGTGCAAAGTGCACTAGCTCAACTAGAAGAAAGAGCAGAAATCATTTTAAATGATGGTAAACTTCCATTTATGATAGGAGGCGAGCATCTTGTTACATTGGCAGCAGTGCGTGCCGCGGTAAAAAAATATCCAGAACTTCACATTTTACATTTTGATGCGCATGCAGATTTAAGAGAAGATTACTTGGGTGCAAAATTATCTCACGCTTGTGTGCTGCGAAGATGTTGGGAATTGATTGGAGATGGAAAAATATTTCAATTTGGAATTCGCTCAGGAGACCGAGAAGAGTTTAGATGGGCGAAAGAGGGGCATGTCACGATGCATCCATTTGATTTAGTTGGTCTAGAAGATGCAATAAATGAATTAAAAGGCAAGCCAGTGTATGTTACAATTGATTTAGATGTTATGGACCCTTCTATTTTTCCTGGAACAGGAACACCAGAAGCAGGTGGAATTGGTTTTCTTGATTTAATTAGCGGAATTGAGAAAGCATGTAAAGGATTAAATATTGTTGCTTGTGATGTAAATGAGTTAAGCCCATCATATGATAGTTCTGGGGTTTCAACTGCAGTGGCAGGAAAAGTAGTACGTGAGTTTTTAATTGGATTATGTAGTGAAAAATAAATAGAGAAACAGGAGAGGAATCAATGGGGAAATTATTAATTATTGGATGTGGTGGAGTAGCAGGAGTAGCGATTAATAAATGTTGTCAAAATAGTGAAGTATTTGAGGAAATTTGTATTGCAAGTAGAACAAAATCCAAATGTGATGAATTGAAAGCAAAATTAGAGGAATCTACAAAAACAGTAATTACAACAGAGCAAGTAGATGCAGATGTTGTAGCAGAAGTAGTTGCGTTGATTAAAAAAGTAAATCCGGTAGCAGTGCTTAATCTAGCACTTCCATATCAGGATTTAGCAATAATGGATGCTTGTTTAGAAACAGGAGTTCACTATATCGACACTGCAAACTATGAAGCAGAAGATACAGAAGATAAAGAGTGGCGTGCAATTTATGAGGCACGTTGTGAAAAAGAAGGATTTACAGCATACTTTGACTATTCATGGCAATGGGCTTATGAAGAGCGCTTTAAAAAAGCAGGTATCATGGGCTTATTAGGGAGCGGATTTGATCCTGGCGTGACGAGTGTGTTTACTGCATATGCCATGAAGCATTACTTTGATGAAATTCACAATATTGACATTTTAGATTGTAATGGGGGAGATCATGGATATCCTTTTGCAACAAACTTCAATCCAGAGATTAATTTAAGAGAAGTTTCAGCGATGGGATCATACTGGGAAGATGGAAAATGGGTAGAAACAGAGCCTATGGAAATAAAGAGGGAATATGAATTCGATCAAGTTGGATTGAAGGATATGTATTTATTACATCATGAAGAAATTGAATCTTTAGCAAAGTTTGTACCTGGAGTGAAGCGAATTCGATTCTTTATGACATTTGGACAAAGTTACTTAACACATATGAAATGCCTTGAAAATGTCGGTTTACTTGGAACAGCTCCAATTAATTTCAACGGACAAGAAATTGTACCGATTCAATTTTTAAAAGCGCTTTTACCAGACCCAGCATCATTAGGTCCAAGAACAAAAGGAAAAACAAATATTGGTTGTATTTTTACAGGTATAAAAGATGGGGTTGAAAAATCGATTTATATCTATAATGTTTGTGATCATGAAGCATGTTATGAAGAAGTTGGTTCTCAAGCAATTTCTTACACAACAGGTGTGCCTGCAATGATTGGTGCTATGCTAGTTGTAAACGGAACTTGGCAAAAAGAAGGAGTTTATAACTTGGAACAATTAGATCCAGATCCATTTATGGATGCATTAAATAAATGGGGATTACCTTGGACTGTTTGTGAAAATCCTAAATTAGTGGAGTAGATCGATGCAAGTAGAACAATTAAAAACGCCATGTTATGTAATAGATGAAGACCGATTAGAGGAAAATTTCCTTCATCAAGTGATAGAAGCTACAGATTGCAAAATTTTATTAGCACAAAAAGCATATTCTTCCTATGCAACCTATCCATTGATTGCAAAGTATTTAAATGGAACGACAGCCAGTGGACTATTTGAAGCAAAATTAGGTAAGGAAATGATGCCAGAAGGGAAAGAAACACATGTGTTTTCTGCAGCTTATCGACAAGATGAGTTTGAGGAAATTGCTCAAATCTGTGATCATATTGTGTTTAATTCCTTTTACCAGTTAGAAAAATTTCGTTGGATTGCACAAAAGTATGGAAGAGGAATTGGACTTCGTGTAAATCCAGAGTGTTCTACACAAGAAGGGCATGCAATCTATGATCCATGTAGCCCAGGTTCAAGACTTGGAATTACGATAGATGAGTTTTCTAAGAATGATTTGGTTGGTGTAGAGGGCATACATTTCCATACCCTGTGACAACAAAATTCAGATGATCTTGAGAAGACTTTAGAGGTTCTCGAAGAAAAGTTTAAAGATTATTTAGCATTACCACAGATTAAATG
>CAYJKD010000084.1:0-11042 GCA_964370595.1 uncultured Lachnospiraceae bacterium | reverse complement strand
AAGGGCGTAATCAGTTCCACCGCTATATTGCAAACAAGTTTTTAAAAACCCTTCTGATGTGATGCGAATTCGGTTGCAACGGTCACAAAACTTATGTGTAACAGCACCAATGAGTCCAATTTTTCCCTTAGATCCATCTAGGTTATAGTATACAGCAGGACCATTTCCATATCGTTTTGTTAATTCTAAAAGTGGGCCATAGTGAGATTCCAGACAAGATCTTAGGGTTTCTAACCGATATCCTTCAAAGTCTCTGCCCATTCCTATAGGCATCATTTCAATGTATTTTACGCAGATATCATAATCCATAGCAAATTGAGCCAATTTTATGTATTGGTCTTCATTACAATCTTTAATTAACACACAGTTGAGTTTGATGTTTTTCATACCTAATTCTTGTGTATGTTTGATATTTTTTATAATATCAAAAACCCGGTCAACACCTGTGATTTTTTTGAATAATCCAGGATCTACAGCATCCATGCTAATGTTGATTCCATCAATTCCAATTTCATATAACTGATTTAAATAATTTCCTAGAAGGAGCCCATTGGTTGTTAAGGTTACCTGTTCAATTCCGTCAATTCTTTTGATATCTCGTATGATTTCGATAATATCTTTTCGAATGAGTGGCTCTCCGCCAGTAAGTTTGATTTTATGGATTCCAACCTTTGCTAACCCTTGACACAAAGCCAAAATTTCTTTGTGAGTAAGACTGTGATCAACAAAATTTTTCATACCTTCTGGCATGCAATATGTACATCGAAAGTTACAATGATTTGTGATTGAAATTCTAGCATAATCGATGGTTCGATTAAATTTATCTTGCATGGCGGTACCTCTCGATCTGTTCTCTGATTAAATGGGCAATGCCCTGTGTATCATTGATGGAGAAAAAGGGTCCATCCCAATTGATATTATTGCAATCGGTAGCAATTGCGAGTAAGGTATCTTTGTCACATACTTGTGCTTGGCTATTTCCATTTCGGATCAATTCAATCTTTGGGTAAGATGAATATTTAAACCCTTCTAAAAGGATAATATCGAAACTTTGAAAATGTGATAGAAGCATGGATTCTGTATTGTCACTAGATTGGTTGATAATCATATACTTATTGTCCGAATATACTGCAATTCCATCTGCGCCACTTTCTCGGTGTTTGAAACTATCTGTACCTGGAACATCACAAGCAAAGTCATGGCCATCGTGTTTAATGGTAGCTGTGGTATAACCCATTTCTTTTAATAGTGGAATGAGTTTTGTAATCATTGTAGTTTTTCCGGAATTTTTTACACCACTGATTGCGATAATATAAGGTTTAATATTTTCCTCGTTTATAATGTCCACTTCGACCACCTTGTTTTTCTTCTAAATAGATATTTTGAATTACCATGTTTTTATCAACTGCTTTGCACATATCATAGATTGTTAGAAGTGCAGTGGAGACCCCGTTAAGTGCTTCCATCTCCACACCAGTTTTTCCATTGATTTTAACTGTGCAAATCACTTTGATTATTTGTGCGTGATTATCAATTTCAAAATCTACACTGCATTTACTAATGAGTAGAGGATGACACATAGGAATGATATTTGAGGTTTGCTTTACACCCATAATACCAGCGACTCTTGCAACTCCTAAAACATCACCTTTTTTTGCTGTATTATTTTTGATATTATTTAAAACTGTTTCATTTACTTTAATACAGCCACAAGCAGTAGCAATACGTGTTGTTACTTCTTTTTCTGATACATCTACCATGACAGCATTTCCATGACTATCAAAGTGACTAAAATTGTTATCCATTTTTATTTCTTCCTTTTCTAAAATAATACAAGTCGTACAAATTCTCCTTGGCTAAGACCTTCGTTTCCAGGTGGAATATCAATCAAGCAATTGCAATAAGCAGTATCAGCAAATGCCCCAGAGGAGTGGTTATCAATATCTACCTTAACAACACCATGTTCTTGGTGTGCTCGAATAAACCGTCTCATGAGGCTTGGCTTATCAAAATCACTTCCCATAATTCCATCAACCCATTTCGGCATAATAGAAGGATCTGAGCCCATGTGGGAAAGCATAGAACGAGCCATGAGTTCGAATGTAGCAAATGCTGCAAAAGGATTGCCTGATAAACTTAAAATTGGAGTAGAACCAAGTTTCCAAAACATAGCTGGAGTTCCTGGCTTCATAAGTACTTTATTGAAAATAGGTAAAATTCCAAGTGTTTTTTGTACATCGTGAATAATATCTTTGGCACCGACAGAAACACCACCAGTTGTAATGATGCAATCAAAATTAGTCTGATTTGCTTCAAGATAGTCGGAAAGGGTTTTTTGGTCATCTTTCCAAATTAAAGCATGAACGTTGCAGCCAAGCTCTTTTAATCGGCATTTTAAAGTATATAAATTAGTATTATAAATACTACCTTCTTGCAATGGTTCATTAATATCAACCAGTTCATTTCCAGTGGTAATCAGTAACACTTTTGTTTTTGCGTATACAGAAACTTCTGAAATTCCCTGAGATGCAAGGATGCCACAATGAATAAAATTCAGTTTTGTATGAGCCTTTAATAAGATTTGACCAATTTTTGTGTCTTCTCCTTGATAACAAAAGTTATCATAGGCACGGAGTGATTTATAGATTGCCACCTTATCATCTCCATAATTCGTATCTTCTTGACGAAGTACACAATCATAGCCATCGGGAATGGGAGCACCTGTCATAATTCTTACTGCGCTCATTTGACTCCAAGAAACATGCGAAACATCTCCGGCATGAATCGAATTGATTACAGGCAATATTACAGGAGTTTCTTTTGAAGCATTAACGATATCTTTACTGTTAAGTGCATAACCATCAAGTGGAGATCTGTTAAAGGGTGGTTGATCAATGGCCGCATGTAAGTCATCACATAGGATTCTTCCTTCTATATCATCAATTCCAACAATTTCTTTTTTGAAAAGCGGTACACAATTCTGCTGTATGATATTAATGGCTTCTTCTAAAGTAACGGTCATATATTAAACTCCTTTTCCGAATTCGCAGTGTGGATAGGTGCACTGTGGACATTTTAAGCATAATCCACCATGGCCAAGTTGCGCTAAATCTTTTTTTGTAAGCTTAATTCCAGCAATAACACGAGGAAGCACAAGATCAAATACAGTGCTTTTAGCATACATTACACAGCCAGGTAATCCCATAATTGGAGTATTATCTTTAAAATACCCAAGTAAGAACATTGCACCAGGTAAAACAGGTGCTCCGTAACTTATGATATTGGCACCGCTTTCTTTGATGGCAGAAGGAGTTAAATCATCAGGATCTACACTCATTCCACCAGTACAGACAATCATAGTCGCACCATTTTCTTTTAGCTTTTGAATTGCAGCAATAATCATTGGTTTTTCGTCATTTACAATTTCATGACCGAGCACATCTAATCCAAAAGCAGCTAATTTATCTATAATCACAGGTGTGAAAGTATCTTTGATTCTACCATGATAAACTTCACTACCTGTAGTAACTATACCTACCTTATATTGCTTATATGGAAGGATATGAATTAATTTCTCGCCATTTGCAATGGACATTGCTGTATCTAACTTATCTTTATGAACCACTAAAGGGATAACGCGAGTCCCTGCTAAGAGATCTCCTTTTTTTACAGGGTAATTATTATGTCTCGTTGCAATCATAAGTTCATCTTGCATATTGATTTCAAGGAGCTTTTCTGTATTGATGGATAACAATCCGTCCATATCTGCAAATATATCGATTTTCCCTTCTTTGATATCAGAGCCTATGGTTCCATTACCCATACAAATATCCGCTAATATAATAGCAGCATCATTCTCATGGAGCATGTCAGGTGTATTTTCCCAAACAAAAAGATGCTCCTTGCCCATTTTTAATAAAGGTTCAATATCTTCTTCTCTTACAATATGGCCCTTTTTAAAAGCAACACCCTTCATACCGTCTTTTATAATACGAGTTAAATCATGGCATAAAATATGCCCAACTGCATCAACTGTTTTAATTTGCTTCATATATACCATCCTTTCCTTTATTGCATTTTAATTTTAGGAAATAAAAAACACCCCATATCTTTAAAAATGGGATGCAGGGTAGCGTAATAGACGTAATACAAGTAATTCGTATTACGATAATTCTACAATTCCTTTTCAAAGTGGAAGGCAATTTCGTTTCCAAAATAACCCAGCGGCAAAGGTCCATAATAGATTGATTCTACCTTAGGAGTATTTGCTCGGAATAATATTTGATTACTAGTATTCTAATACAAAGATAGAAAAAAAGCAACAATTTATGAGAGTAAATCTACAATTGATTAGACTTATTTTACTAAATTCCGTGAGTGCCAAAGGTATAAAATGAGGATACTGATGAATGGGAATACATAACAAGGAGATACAAATATCAAAGTTAGAATGTTTAGTGTTATATCTGTGAGAATTTGCGTTATATTTGAATGATATTACTTGACATATTTTTTGTTGTATTTTATTGTATTATTTTAAAATTAAAAACAGTAATGTTTTCTTAGGTGCTAATGTACAATGGTTTTATCAGATTTTATCAGATTGGTAGATTATTAGAAAAGATATTTTCTAAATGGAATGAAATTATAGAAGTGAAGGATGGATGGAGAACAATATGTGGAACGAGCTAATCAAATTTTATAAAACTAAGAAAATAGTTGCAATACTTCTAGTTGTAACTATTTTTTTTAATA
The DNA here is from genome assembly GCA_964370595.1 of uncultured Lachnospiraceae bacterium. GTDB lineage: Bacteria > Bacillota > Clostridia > Lachnospirales > Lachnospiraceae > Brotaphodocola. The sequence continues at coordinate 6,287 of CAYJKD010000084.1, read as the reverse complement.
TAAGTGTTTCAGCTGAAATAAGCAACCGATATAGAGAATCAAATGTGGAAACGAACCAAGGAGTAACAGATTCAGGTCAAAATGGAATAGGAACTATGGGGTTAGACGCTACTTCATCTAACATAAGAGAAAAAGGTCAAACGCTTATACAAAATTCGCATACACCTTCTAATACAAAACCACTACCGGAAGATAGTAAGGATATTGAACTAATAGTAGATATTGAGCGAGCGACTCCAAGTGTAGCAACTCCTAGTATAGCCTCACCTAGCACAGCGACAGCTTCTAGTGCACTAGAGGCATTGGGAGTTGAATTGACCTATCATTTTGATGAAAATCCAGAATCTATTGATATTAGAAGTTTAAATATACAAGCAAATACAACTTCAGAATCAATTGCAAAAAATGTAGAAGTTTTTGTGTATAAAGATGAAAGCCAATTATCAAGAAATAGTAATGGCGGATTTGATGTAAAAGATAAGGATATTTTAAATCTGAAAATAGAATATTCTTTAGAAGAAATTATTAACTCAAATGAAGAAAAACTAGTAGTTTATGAAACATATCAAGTGGATTTTATGCATGGAATAAAATCAAGACTGGGATCTGGAGAAGTTGCAGTTGTATTCCATTTAGGTAAAACTGGAGTAGCTGAAAATTCTCGTATTTTGCTATTAACAGTAAGTAAATTTACAAATGGAAATGAGATTCTTGTAAAAGAGATTACTTCAGTTGAAATAGATCCATCAGAAGGAAGTTTAGCAAATACCATTGATCCAGAAACTTTAATTGGCGATATAGAAACAGCACAAGTAGAAGCGACAGTAGGTGCTACTTATGATGTTACAGTACATTATATTAATAAGGACGGAGTACCTACAACACAAACATTTTTAGAAATAGTGATGGTTTCAGATGCGCTAAACTATATTTACACAGAGGTTGATGGTAACAACGATGGTGATACAATAGATTCTGATATGGATTATGTTATATTAAATTCGTATCGAGACCCAGCTCCAAAAGATATGGCAGTGATTCCTTCGTTTATTAATGGAATTCCTGTAAAAGAGATTGGGGAAAGCACCTTTGCAGGACGTTCCATACGGGGAATTGAATTTGAGGAAAATAGCCAAATTGAAACGATAGCAGCAAAAGCATTTTTCAATAATCCTTTAACTTCTATTACTCTACCAGATAGTGTATTAGCGATACATAATAATGCATTTCAGGATAATAAAAACTTAACAAATATAGTCTTGTCCAATCATTTAAATATGATAGGAAATTATGCATTTCAAAATGCGGGACTTAGTGCAGCAGGTTTTGACATTTCGATTCCAGCATCAGTTGTGACCATAGGTACAAACGCCTTTGAGTTTTCGAATCTTCAAAATCTGATATTTGAAACAAAGGTTGTAGATGGGAAAAAAACTACAGATTTAAGAACGATTGGTGCTTATGCATTTCGAAGTAGTAAGGTCGTTGAAGCAAATATTCCAGAAGGTGTAACCACACTAGGGAACTATGTATTTCATGAAACGCTTAGTTTAACAAAAGTTACCATTCCGACAACGGTAAAAAGTATTCCCTACTATGGATTTGGTAGAAATGTGGATTCCACAAGTACTAGAACTAAAATTGAGGTATATTGGCATAACGGAATTACTTCAATCTCAAGTAAGGCATTTTCAAGTACCTATCTATCAGAATTTAATTATATAGATACAGATGAAGCTTACATAGAAGAGTGGGACATAGAACCATATACATATGTCAATGATTATGTATTAGATGAGGATAAAAAGTACCGATTGCCAGAAAATCTGATAACGATAGGCATACATGCCTTAGCTAGCAATTCATTTAAAAAGATTATCTATCCATTTAATGTAGGAACAGTTTCTGGTTATTATCGATGTACTAGTCTAGAAACATTAGTGGTGGAGGAATATGAAGTAGATGGAATTATAAAAGGAGCATCGGGGATATCAACGAATTCTTACTGGACGGCAAAAGCATTTAGCAATTTAACTGAAATCTATATACCATCCAATACAGTAAAAACACTTGCAAATAGTATGCCTCTAGGAGCACCTAATCTTGAAATTTTTGCATCCTATAATGATTATGTTAATATCTATAAAAATGGTAATACACAGAGAAAAACAGATATAACAGGAAAACTTTACATCCCGTATACGATGGAAAGTATAAGTGGTGCCAATTTCAATTCGAATAAATTCACAGAAATTTATATTGGAGACGAAGTAAATGGGACGAATATAAAAAGCATTGGCGAGACAGAATTTAATTTAAGTAAAGTTCCCATTAATCTGCTAAGAATCTATGCAGATAGTGTAAAGGAAGATGGAACTCCGCTTCTTCTTAATGCTTCATGGGGAGCGGTTGTAAACAATGTTACATATAATGATTTAGTCGTAGTTGAAACTGATTTTGATAATGATGGTTTGATGGAGAAGTACACCATTGCACTAAAAAGTAACGAAATACAGTATTATGACATAAGCAGTGAAGATACGGAAATTACGATACCTACATCTGTGATTATTAATGGAGAAGATTTTGAGATAGAAAAGCTAAGTGGTACGGCATTTTTAAAAAATACTTCTATTGAAAGCGTCAAAACATTAAATAATAGCAAGATAACGACTATAGAATTGAACACATTTGAAGGTGCAACGGCACTTTCTGAAGTTGTAATTGGAGATAGTATAACTACAATTGGTCGAGAGGCTTTTAAAAATACAATAGCATTAAAAAATATTTCCTTTGGTAAAAATGTTAACTATATCGGTACTTATGCATTTGAAGGTTCTAGTATTGAAGTAGCTGAGTTTACAGCTTCTGATGAAAACTCACCATTGTATAAAACCAGTACCGTGGATTATGAATTATATATTGATGGAAGAGCATTTAGGGAATGTAAGATGCTAACTGATGTAATTGTTCATAAAACAGGAATTGTAGGGGTCGGTAGCTCGATTTTTGAACGAAGTGGACGAAATCCAAATGACCATGTGATAAATTTCACATTAATGACAGAGCATTCACCTAAATTCTCCTCTACGATGTTTCAGTATTATTTTAATACAAATTACCATAATAACCAATATACAGTAAACCTTCCAAATCTGAAAGAAGTTGAAGATGTTTCGCCTTACCCTTGGGGATATACAAATTATCATAATGAGGGTACTCGAAATCTGAATGTCTATTATGAAGATACACATCCAGTAGATATAGATGGAAATGGGATAGTAGATGGATTATTTAACTCGACAACGAATACAATACAGAAATATTCAGGTGATAGTGAAGGGCTTCAGCATATCACAATACCAGAGTATTTTGAAATAGATGGACAACAATATCCGGTTCTAAATTTAGGGGTAAGATCATTTGCATCTAGCTTAAGCAAGCTGGTAACAGTAAAAACACCAGTTAACTTAAAAAAAATAGAGGATGCAGCATTCTATTTAATGCCTAAATTAACTGCAGTAGAACTTCATAAAAATTTAACCTATATAGGGTCCTCTGCATTTAATAATTCGCCTAATTTACAATCCTCGACAATTATTGATAATGCTCCAGCAGATACAACATTTGAAATTCCAAGTTCCGTAATAAACACAGGAATTTTTGTTTTTTACAAAAATAATAAAATTGAAACACTGATTACTCCTGTAGCCCGTGAACGAGGATTTCAACTTATGTATGGGTTGAAAAATCTAGAGTTTAATAAAGAAGTATCTACCATGGGAGATACAGTATTTTATCAATGTAATAATTTAGAAAGTGTAGTGTGGCCAGAGGGGTTAAAAGTTATCGGTGAATCAGCATTTTATGGAGCTGATTTAAGAAGTATTGTGCTACCAGAAGGGGTAACAACAATTAATACAACTGCATTCTACTCAGATGACCCAAATCATTATTTAACAGAAGTTTCATTGCCAACGACGATTTTGACAATTGAAACGAAAGCATTTGCATCTAGCAATAGTGGATTAACAGCAGAAAATAAACCATCTGCTATTATTGAACAATTATTTATTCCAGCAGAAATTGCATCAAATCCTAAGATAAGTATTAAAACAGATGTTTTTAATAATCGATTCATTGGAAATATATTTGTGGAACACCCATCAGAAGGGGCATTTATAAACGGTGTTGGTGCAATGGGAGCAAAGGACCCATATTCATCTGACCTTACAGGAGAAACTCCCCGTAATTATGAGGGAGAATATGCAAGTTTTAATCATGAAACACAGGTGGTATTAGGTGCATATGAACGTACGATAGAATTATTTGCAGAAGTAGCAGCAGTTACTAGTGTATCAAGAGAAGAAATAACAAAAATACAAGAACCAAGTAATGTTTATATTAATAATACAGAGGTTATAGCAAGTTCAGTATCGCCTGATTCGGGTTTATATTATATGGATGGGTCAAAAATCAATGGCACAATTACCACATACTCCCCAGATGAGAAAATATATTACTGGCCTACAGATGAAGAAAACAACCTAGAAACTTATGTACTAAAAGCAACAAATGTAGCGACACATACCTATAGCTTTGACTATTATGCTTCAACAAACACAGGAACGGTTAAGTATTCTGTGTATGTAGGGAAGATTGGTGTTCCGGAATTTACTAGTAGTAAAGATGCTACTTTGACAGAACCTGCAATTAATTTGCAAACCATTGAATTGAGCCAAGCAGAAGTGAATTCTCTTTTGACAGTTAGTTTAGAAGAGTTAGAAGAAAGTTTACTAAATAAAATCAATCCTCAGGCAATGACTGTTGAATTTCCTAATACTGGAGAGGGGCTTAATTATGAAAGTGATGGCAGAGGAATATTTGAGATTAGTGATAGTGATTTACAAAATGTTAAAGATAAGCTAGAGTATGCAGCAGCTGGAACAGCAATTCCAATTAGTGTAATAACAACTTCTGGAACGGGATTTACAGATAATCTATCAGTAGATATTACTCGAGTTTTAAAACCTTATGATTTGATATTCGACTACAATTATGAAGGTTCTCTAGATAATGTGACGATAGAAGATGTAATCGAAGGAACAAAAATATCAGATAATCCAGTAATAGCGGATCAAATACCGGAAATACAAAAGAGAAATGGGTTTGTTTTTGGTGGATGGTATGTAGTAAAATCGCCAACAGAATACAATAAGCCTGTTGATTTTACAAATTATATAACTCCGAATATTAATGTTACATTCTATGCTAAGTGGATACCGGAAGTTACGTTTAAAGTTAGTGGTATAAATGATGTTGTTATCATGAACGAGGTAGGGGAAACAGTTAAATTTCCAGAAAATGTTTTAAAAGCAGTTGAAAACTATGCAAAGGAAGAAAATAAAACCTTTGCTGGATGGAAACTTGGTAATACACATTGGATACCAGAAACTACACCAATGCCAAATGAACCCATTGTACTTGAGGCACAATTTGTTGAAAAAGATAGGATAATCTTTAAAATAGTTGGTGGTACATGGGGAGAAGGTTCTACCAATGATGCGATAGAACAAACATTAGAATTTGAAAGAGATTTGGATGCATCAACGGTTTCAGCTAACATTACTGTTCCGATCAATATGGTTGCAGATACAGAAAACGGATTTTTGGAAAGTAGCGGAGCTTGGTATTTTGAAGATGACTTAGGTAATGTTACAAAAATCACAACCAATGGAGGATTTCCTGCAAATTCAGTAACAAAAAACAATCATTATGAGGATATTTCCATACCACATCATTATGTGTATGTGTATACGTTAAGAGATCAGGTAGTTGAATTTAATGAGTTTATTAACTCAGATACAGGAATCGATTTTAACAAAGCAAGTAAAACCATTCAATATGGTACAGGGATTGAGCTAGTTTTAGATGGAGGTATTTTTGAAACCAATCCTTATGGAGATAAGTATGAATCATTAAGCTTTGTGAAAGAAAACTTCATGTTTGAAAATGGAACACAATTGCTTAATCCAATAAAAAAAGATATGATTTTTACTGGATGGACATGGGTAACGGATGAAAAAGGTTTCATTACTTTAACAGCAAACTATGTTGAGGATGCAATTGGCGAAGATGTGAATCAGGATGGCGTATTGGATTCAGATGGTATAGCAGATAAGTATCAAGCAATTATCCATTTTAATATTGAAAATGGTAATTGGAATGATTTGACTAATACAACAAAAGCAACTGTGTTAACGTTTAGAAATGTTACAACAAATGAA
>CAYJKD010000083.1:0-11070 GCA_964370595.1 uncultured Lachnospiraceae bacterium | reverse complement strand
GTAGTATAAAAGCAACCATGGATAGCGTGTAGGACTGTATAGATTTGTCCTATCTATCATGGTTGCTTTATTGTTATTTTTTTGAATTTTTACAGAGTTGATTTCGTTGTATTACTTTTTCAAGTATGTTATTGCTAAGGGTAATTCCAAAATCGAAATCTTCATCAAATATTGAAATCTGTAATTCTTGAAGGAGTGCTTTGATTTCAGATTCTACTTGCAAGGTGGCTACGCTAGAAATAGGGTCACTATATTGAAGTGTTTCTGATAGTTTTTTTAATTCTATTAGAAGAACTTCATTTTTACAAGAAGTAATAAGAGACTGACTTAGCAATTGCAACTCTTTTATATTATTACATACACTAGCTTGATGTACTTCGTGAGATTCGATCTCATTACTGATTGTATCAGCAGTAATTACACTGATTCCAGTCCCGATTAGTAAGAATGAATATAGGATGACAGCAATCCAAGTCGGAATCTGGTTTTGTAAAAAAACAAATATTGTTCCTAATATCATTTGGAGTATTGCATAGAATATTCCAATTTTTGCAATAGGAAAGCCATAAAATTTACTTTTTAATGTTTCTTTATTGCGAAAGGATAGTTCTAGAATTCCGTAGCATATTAAAATGGATGCAGTTGTAAATCCATAAGAAAGCCAAAAAATAGTATCTTTATCTACTGGGATTGCAAAGATAAAAATTTGAAATCCAATAAACAATAGAAAAAAGATAAGAGGAATGCGATTCACTAGTTTTTTCATAGATTATTCCCCTTTCTTTGTTCCGCAGTTCAGGCAAAAATTTCCACCTGGGTTTTGCTGTCCACAAGTACAAGTCCACTGGGTTCCACTGATTGGCGGAGTTTTTGCTTCGCTACCAAATGCTGTTGAGAATACAGGATCTAAAACTTCTTTGGTTGCACCCATAATACCACTCATTGCACCGAGAGCGACTCCAAGTCCAGCTACATCACCGATTCCATTACCACTGCCACTAGAAAGCCCATTTTGCATTGCAGCAAGTCCTACTTCTCTGGCGGTTTCTTGTTGATAAGAGTAGCCTTTCATCTTCATAGCAACAGCCTCTGCTTCTGCTTGCATTTTATATGTCTCTGCTTCAGCAAGTTTTTGGATTTTCAAAGCTTCCGCTTCTCCTTGGGCTGAGATTACTTTCATGTGCGCTTTTGTCTGTGCTTCTACTGACATACGTTCAGCCATTGCCATAGCTTCTCTTTTTTTGATTTCTTCTTGGCGAACAAGCAAATATTGTTCAGCGAATTGTTGTTTTAGCTTCCTGAAATTAGGGTCGTCATCGGGAGTTACAATTCGACTTACAAAGAACTCTGGTATTTCAAGACCATAATTTTCTAGAAATACATTTATTCGTGTGCGAAGCTCGTTTGAAAGTTCTAACAGATGTGCATCAATTTCTAAAATAGAAATATTTAAATCTTTAATTGTTTGAGCAAGATAGGTTTTTACTTGTGTGATAATCATAGAACGAAAGAGTCCTTTTTCTTTATCACTACCAAGTAGTTGGTCTTGTAATAAACCACCTGTGGTTCCAACTGTTTTTAGAAGAAGTTTTCTAGCGTTTGTTACCCGTATGTTGAATTCGCCACCTGCACCTAATTCAATGGGTAAGCCAGAGTGTGGATCGAAAAGTCGAACTTTAGAATCTGTCCCCCATTTAATTGCCATTAAAGTTGTAAGGTTAATAAAATAAATTTCGGAATGGAAGGTTCCATCAGGGTCTGTTAAAGTGCCATATAAATTTTCTAATAAAGGGATTTGCTGAGTTTCTAATGTGTATCGTCCTGGTCCAAAAAGATCTAAGGCTTTTCCATCTCGGAAAAAAATAGCTTCTTGACTTTCATGTACAATTAACTGAGTTCCAGAATTAAAATCTTGTATGTGATGTTTCCAAATAATATCTTCTTGTTTTCCTTCAAATTTTATTACACTTGCTAATGTTTCATCTGTAGTTCGTTTCATTTCTCTAATTATTCCTCCGTTCCATTCATGACATGTGTGCGCTCAATTGCGAATGTGAGGCATTTTTCAATGATTTCATTCCTTGAACGTCCAGTTGTATTTGATAGTTCATTTAGTTTTGCTACGAGGTCAGAAGGAACTCGTGCAGAGATGACTTCTGTTTTTCCTGTATATTTCTTAGGAGAAATACGTAATGTATCTTCATTCATAATATAATTCCCTTTCTATTGGGTAATAAGAAACTTAAATGTAATTTATTTACTATAGTATACCACTGTATACATTTGTAGTCAATGTGTATTTGCTCTTTATAAATAGGATGCCTTACATGAATAAACTGTTACTGAAATATTGAGAGAAAATGAATTAATGATTGACAATTTTTAGAACCTATTCTACAATAAATGAAACGTTATAAGTTTGTGATAAGGAGGTTCATAATGAACGAAAGATTGTGGTATAGACAAGAAGCGAAATATTGGTGTGACGCATTACCTCTAGGGAACGGAAGAATCGGAGCAATGGTATTTTCTGGTGTTAATACAGAGAAGATTTGTTTGAACGAAGATACACTTTGGTCTGGAACACCTAGAGATCAAGCGGAAAAAGGGAGATATCCGTTCTATCAACAAGCAAGAGATTTAGCATTAGAAGGAAAATGTGTGGAAGCACAACAGGTAATTGAAGATAACATTACTGGAGAATATACAGAATCATATATGCCTCTAGGAAATTTATATTTCGACTTTGAACATGATCAATCCTTGCAAGTGGAAAATTATGAAAGAGAATTAGATTTAAAAACAGCTCTTTCAAATTGTCAATACACCATAGGTGGTGTGGATTATAAAAGAGAACTATTTGTGTCAGAACCAAATCAAGTATTCGTTGCACACTTCACCTCATCTCAAAAAGGAAAACTTGGATTTTCTTGTTATATGGACAGTAAGTTAAAACATGGAATACTAGAAAGTGAAGTAGGAATTGAGCTAGAAGGTCTATGCCCTTCCCATGCCGTTCCTGTGTATGTGCATTCGGTTGTAGGAGAAGACGGAATTATTTACCGAGATGAAGTAACAGAAGTTGGAATCCGTTTTCGATGTGTGGTATCTGTAGATACAGATGGAACATACTATGTTGAAAATGGAAAAATACATGTTGTTGGTGCAAGCTATAGTACAATTATTTTTGGAGCACGATCAAATTATGCAGGATTTGACAAGTTTCCTGAAATAGAGAAAAAGGAATATATAAAACCAGTGCATGCAGACATAGCTCTAGTTCGAGAAAAGAAGTACGAGACATTGAAGTCCGCACATATAAGTGACTATGAAAATCTTTACAATAAATTTTCATTTATTCCAACCTGTAATTCTTTAGAAGAACTTCCTACAGATGAGAGAATAATCAAATTTAATAAAGATCAGTTAGACGATGGTTTGATTATGCTTTTGCTTAATTATGGTAGATATTTGATGATTGCTTCTTCTAGAAAAGGTACGCAAGCTACGAATATGCAAGGAATTTGGAATGAAGAACTCCGCGCACCATGGAGTAGTAATTATACAATTAATATCAATACAGAAATGAATTATTGGGCTATATTTGCATGTGGATTAGAAGAGCTTCAAGAACCGATGACAAATCTAATTCAAGCAGTATCTGTAACAGGAAGAGCAGTTGCGAAAGAATATTATGACGCGAGAGGTTTTGTTGCACATCACAATACGGATATGTGGGGACATTGCAATCCTGTAGGTATGAGAAGGCGAAATTGTGCTGCTCATGATTTTTGGCCTATGGCAAGCGGTTGGTTAGTGCGACATCTATTTGAACGATATGAATATACTTGTGATGAAGATTTCTTAAGAGAAATCGCATATCCAATTATGAAAGAAGCAACTAAATTTTATCTAGATGTATTGGTTGAGGATCAAGAGGGGCATTTGATATTTGCACCATCGACTTCGCCAGAAAACAATTACTATATCGGAGAACATAAAATTGCAGTAGCTAAAACAGCAACAATGACGGTTGCGATTATGAGAGATCTTTTTGAGCGAGTAATTACTTCTGCTGAAGTTTTAAATATAGACCATGAATTTGTAAACGAGGTTACAAGTGCATTGGCACAATTTCCAGAATTCCAAATTAGTAGTGATGGTAGGTTATTAGAATGGAATGAAGAAATGGTAGAATGGGATAAAGTACATCGCCATGTATCCCACTTATATCCATTGTATCCAGGTGAGATGATTACTGCAGAAAAGACACCTAAGCTAGCACAAGCGTGTAAGCAATCATTGGAAGTACGTTCAGATGAAGGGACTGGCTGGAGTAGAGCTTGGAAAATCTGCCTTTGGGCAAGATTGTTGGATGGAGACCGAGCATATGAATTATTGAGAGGACAATTAAACCTTATTTCATCGGATAACACAGAAACAAAATATTCAGGTGGTGGTACATATGTGAATCTATTTGGTGCACATCCTCCGTTTCAAATTGATGGGAATTTTGGAGTGTTAGCTGGAATGATAGAGATGTTAGCACAGTATAAAAACCAAACCTTATATCTGCTCAATGCCCTTCCGGAAGTTTGGAAAACAGGTGTGGTAACAGGACTTGTTGTAAAACAAGGATTATCGATATCAATGGAGTGGAGTGAGGGAAAAATAACTTCATTAAAAGTGATGTCACCTTGGAAGCAGAAATTACGGCTAGTTATAGCAGAAGTAGAGAAGGAGATTCAGCTGGAATCAGGAGAAAATGTAGTTTCAATGGAATAAGACTACGACTGTTTTACTATATGTTCCATGTAGAATATTTCTATAAATATAAAAGAAGTAAAGTAAGCATACCAGATGCATACTTTACTTCTTTGTTTAAATAGCTGAATTGTTTCTAAAAATTATAGCATATATTTTTAGGAATATTACTTGATTGCAATTAAATATAACGTTATAATAGTTAGATAATATGACGATGAATAGGAGTTGTGAGTATGGCAACGATTAAAGATGTAGCATCCCATGCAGGAGTATCGATTGGAACAGTATCTAAATATATTAATAATATCACAATTCGTAAGGATAATTACGAACGAATTCAGCAGGCTGTAGAGGAATTAAATTATCGTGTTAACGCAACTGCACGTTCAATGAAAACCTCAAAAACAAAATTGATTGCAGTGTTGATGAGTGATATTGCTGATGTATATTATCCAAGTGTAGTAAAATATATTGAGCGTGAATTATATCACTATGGATACAATGTTATGGTTTTGATTTCTAATGATAGTGTATCGTTAGAAAGAGAGAAAATAGAGCTTATGTTAGGGAAAAACATTGATGGATTTATCGTGTTTCCGATTTTAAACGAGAATGATAATTATAAATATATACTAGAACAGGAAAAACCAATGGTAATTGTCGATCAGCTATCGGAAGACCTGCCATGTATTCAAGTGGTTCCAGATAATATTAGCGGTGCATATGAGGCAACTATGAAATTAATCCGTAACGGACATAAAAGATTAGGTATTATCACAGAAGGGGAAAAAAACCCAAATGGGTCAGAACGTTTAGAAGGGTTTTTATTAGCCCATAAGAGTTCCAAGATAAATATAGATGAAAATTATATTTTTGACAAAGGATTCAAGCCATGTGATGGTTATGAAGCTATGGAATATTTTTCTCAAATGAAAAAACCACCAACAGCCATTTTAATGTGTAATGAGTATGTGTTAAATGGGGCGATTAAATATATTAATATGCAAGGGATTCGTATTCCTAAAGATTTTGAGATAGCAGCTTATGATGGGAATTTTATTTTAGACATATGTAATTTTCCAATGATTATAATTGAGCAAAACATTAAAGAACTAGCAAGGGTGGTATCAAAAAGCATTGTGGCAGAATTAGAATCAGAGTTTTTACACCGTGATGAAAGTGAGGTAATACGAATTCCAGTAATGGTACATTAACGTACTAAGTGAATTTTTAAGATAATATAGAGATTAAAGGATGGAATATGAGAACAGCTTATCAAGATTTGGATATTAGCTTTGCAGTAGAAAATACAACATTTCGGGCATTGAATATCGCTTTTGAAAAATTTATACGGCCGATACCTAGACATAGCCATGGTAGTAACAGCTATGAGCTACATTTTATTCCTTATGGAAGGGGTAAGGTAAATATTGACCGTCAAATATTTGATATTACACCAAATACATTTTATATGACAGGGCCTCATGTAGAGCATGAGCAAATTCCAATTGAACAAGATCCCATGGCAGAATATTGTATTTACTTTCAGATTGAGAAATCGAGTGGGGGAGAGGTTTCTAATGTGGAAAATATCTCTCAAAAATTTCAGAAAACAACTTTTTGGTTTGGGCAAGATCAGCAAGATTTTTTTTCATTGATGCAACAACTTTTTTTTGAATTAGAACATTCTTATACAGGGTATACGCTTCAAGTCGAAGCATTGCTAAAACAAGCAATCGTAAAAGCTGTTCGAAATTACGAGAGTAAACGTTTATCAAAATTAGGATTTTTACCTAGTAATTTAGGGAATAGTAAATATATAATAGTAGAGGAATGTTTTCTTTATGAGTTCGAAACAATAACATTAGAAGGCTTAGCAAACCGCCTAGGATTAGGACAGCGTCAAACAGAGAGGGTGCTGAAAGAATATTATGGAAAAACATTTCTTCAAAAAAAGGCAGAAGCAAAAATGTCTATGGCGAAGTTATATTTAAAAGATAAAAATATGAATATTTCTGAAATTGCTAATTTGTTGAATTACTCTTCTGTTCAGCATTTTTCTTATGCATTCCGACAGTACTATGGAGTCAGTGCAACAACATATAGGAAGCAAGAATTAATTTAAAAATTACGGATGAGAAAAATTGATTAGAGAATCTCAGCCGTAATTTTTTTGGAAATATTTCATTAGTACAGAAGGAATTTGGTCTGGAGATGCTTGAACACAGACAGCATTGAGCTGTTCTGCTACCATAGGCATTCCGTATACAGCTGAGGAATCTTTGTCTTGACCGATGGTAAAGGAACCGTTATTTCTCATTTCAAGTAAGCCATTTGCACCATCATTTCCCATTCCTGTGAGTATGATTCCAATGGCATTTTCCTTTACATTTTTGGCAACAGAGTGGAATAAAACGTCTATTGAAGGGTTATAATAGGTTGTTTTTATGCTGGAAAAACATCGTACGATATACTTGTGATTTACATAGTGCACTTCCATTTGCATATTTCCTGGTGCGATAAGAGCAAGTCCGGGACGAAGTTCATCTTGATCTTTTGCTTCTGACACTTCAATCGCACAAATTTTATTTAAGCGTTTCGCATAGAGGTCTGTAAAGATTTCAGGCATATGTTGGGTGATTACGATAGCAGGAGATTTGGTAGGTAGTTGTTTTAGGATTTCAAGTATTGCTTCAGTTCCTCCTGCAGAAGCACCAATAGCAATAATTGTTGAATTCAGTTTTGAATCTGGAAAGCTAATCATGATTTTTACTCCGAAATTTATTTGATATGTGTAATAGTTAGAGCCTAAAATGGAAAATCCACTAGGCTCTTAATTCGTTGATGCTATATTTTTTTATAAGTGGCAGCCCTTACAAAATCATAAGGATTATTTTCTTTGCTAAGAGCTTCTGAATGACCAACTAAAAGGTGTCCACCAGGGTTCGTTGCTTCAAAAAAACGTTGAACTAAGGCATGTTTTGTAGCATGATCAAAATAAATCATGACATTTCTACAGAAAATCACATCAAACTTCATACGGAATTTGATAGGTGACATTAAATTGAATGTTTGAAAAATTACATTGGATTTGATTAAAGGAGCAACTGTATAGTTTAAACCATCTTTCACAAAATATTGATTTTTCCATGACTCTGGCAAATTTTCTAAAGAGTTTGATGAATACACCCCTAACTGTGCTTTTGAAAGCACACTTTGGGAGATATCTGTAGCCAAAATCCGTGTATCCCAATCCTTTGCTTTGGCTCCTAACACATCAAAAATAATCATGGATAAAGTATAAGGTTCTTCACCAGAAGAGCAACCAGCACTCCAAACACTTAAAACCTTGTCTTTGCGTTTTGTAATAAGTTCAGGTAATATGTGATCTCGAAAATAGTCAAAGTGTTCGGATTCTCGCATGAAGTAAGTATAGTTAGTCGTTAGTTTGTTTAAAAGGTCTTCCATTTCTTGGGGATCTTTTTTTGTAATGATATAATCGATATAATCAGAAAAAGACCCAAATGTAACTAATGATGGAGAGTTAGAAAGTCGACTCTCCACCAAAGTCTTTTTTTTGGATAGATCAATTCCATAATTATTATGTACAAATTCCGATAAGCGTAAAAAATCCGAATGTTCTAAAATTTTCATTGACAGCAGCCTCATTTTTCACTGTTGACTAATAGGTTACAATCCAAGAATAGGATATTTGTGCCATCAGGACGAGAAGTCATCCCAATTACTAACTCCTGATGATTTTTTGCAGGTATACCACTGATTTTTGCCTGTTCTATATCAATAACTTGACAAACCTCATCAACAATAATTCCTATAGCAATTGTATCAACATCTAAAACGATAATACAGCTATGTTCTGGAGGTGTAATGGTTGGCTTTCCAAGGCGAGCGCGGATATCAATGATTGGAACGATAGCGCCTCTCAAGTTGATTATTCCAGATACAAAATTAGGAAGTTGTGGTAAAAATGTAATTGTAGCATTTGTAATGATTTCTGTTACAATATTTGTATTTAATGCATAATACAGATTATCAGAGCAAAAGGTTAAATAGCGTTGAGTAATACTTTGGGCATTTGCTTCATTTTGCATTCTATTATCTGAATCATTATTATATGACATTTGTTCCATAGTTTGTTTGCCTCCATTATTAATACTGGTTTTGAGCTACATCATATAGAGTAACAATATCAAGGATAATACTAATGTTACCATCACCGAGAATTGTACAGCCAGTAATTCCATAATTTTTGATATGGAATTGATTTAGGTAAGGGGGAAGTGGCTTAACCACAACTTGTTGCTCTCCAATTAATTCGTCCAAAAATAGACAGTAAGATTTTTCGGAGGATTCTACCCAAACTAAAATACCATCTTCAATATTGGTAATTTCTGTTTCAATATTGAAAACTTTGTGTAAACGAATGATAGGATAAAAAGCGCCTCGCCTTTCAATAATCTCATTTCCATCTGTATCAAAAATAACTTCATCAGCACTTACTTTTAGAGATTGTTGAATATGTGCAATCGGAATTGTAAAGATAGATTTGCCAACGGTAGTTTCCATTCCATCAACAATAGCAAGTGTTAGTGGTATTTTTAATGTTACAGTAGAGCCATAACCGAAATCACTGTTGATAGAAATATTTCCACCGACAGATTCTACATTCTTTTTCACAACGTCCATTCCAACACCACGGCCAGAAAATTCGGTAACTACTTCATTGGTAGAAAATCCAGGAAGTAGTAATAGTCCTAAAATTTCCTTTTTTGTATATTCATTACTTGATTTGGTAAGAAGTCCATTGCGTGCTGCTTTTGTTAAAATTGCATCGGGATCCATCCCTTTTCCATCATCTTGAATGGTAATGATAATCTCACTACCAGTATGGCTAGCAGAGAGTTTAATGGTACCACTTTCTGGCTTGTTGAGTAGGAGTCGTTCTTCCTTCGTTTTTTCGATTCCATGATCCATTGCATTACGTACAATATGCATCAGTGGATCACCAATCGCATCAACAATGGTTTTATCAAGTTCAGTATCCTCACCAGAAATTTCAAGTTTTACTTGTTTTCCTAGTTGTTGATTCATATCACGTACAATTCGTCTCATTTTTTGAAATACATTAGAAACAGAAACCATGCGAAGTGACATGGCAATGTCTTGTAGTTCATCGGTTAGATTTCTCAGCTGTCTTGTGGATTTTAAGAAAGAGTCTAATTTCACATCTTTTAATTCAGGTGATAATGCTACCATAGATTCTGTAATTACAATCTCTCCAACCACGGCCATAAGAGAATCTAATTTTGATAGGTTAACACTAATCATGCTCTGCTTCGCAGGGGCAGTTGTAGTATTTTGTGGTGCAGGTTTTGCCGGAGTATTTGTATTTTGAGGGCTAGAGGGAGTAGAAGTAGTGACGGGAGTAGAATCTTGAGTTTTGGATTCCTCGCTTTTTGAAGCTAAAGCCTCCTGTTCTAACTCCTCTTTTGCTCGAGCAAATATGTAAGCTCGATATTTTTCTTCCTCATCTTCCTCGTCTTCAGGAGTCTCTGGTTCTTCGGAAGGGGTATTTTCTTCTAATACCTCATCTTCTGTATTATCATCTCCAGAACTGATTTTCTGCAAATAAGCATTGATTTGACCCAAAAATACTTCATTGTCATCTGTTAATGGTTCATTGCTTTCTATTTTTGAAACCTGACTGCACAGGTAGTCATTGGATTGGAACATGAGGTCGAATAGCTCTTTTTTGTGATTCGTACTTAATTGTTCGATTCCATTTTCACGAATAAAGAAAAACATATCTTCAATTCGGTGTGCAACAGTCATAAGAGGACTGAATTCCATCATTGCAGAAGATCCCTTGATGGTGTGCATAATACGAAAGATACTATTTACATTATCAGAAGAGAAATCTCCTAACTTTTCTGCGTCAATCAACAATTCCTCTAATTGATCCAATAAGGAATTGGTTTCGAATAGATACATATCAAGCATACTTTCCACATTATTATCCATAATTATACCGCCTTAATTTTCCAATATTGTAGTTGCAAATAATTCATTTTTAAATTTGACTATGTAACCATTATATATTAAACTAGGGGAAGATGGAAGTAGTAGGGTCGAAAATTTTTAAAAAAATATAAAATGCTTAAAAGGAAGATTAATATGCCAGATTTAATAACCAACGCAAATCGGATTGGACAACCAGGAGGTGGTGGGTTCGATCAAAATAATAATGTGAGAACTAATCCAGTTACACCAGCCGATAAACAG
>CAYJKD010000082.1:10508-11183 GCA_964370595.1 uncultured Lachnospiraceae bacterium | reverse complement strand
GCTATTGACGAATGCAACAACACCAGATGGTTATTCCGTAAACGAGTATGGACAGTGGATTCAGTAAGGGGATGGTATGAAAGAAAAATTATACACAATAGAACTAGTTGATGCATTAAAGGCTGGGGATGAATGTATTTTTTGTTGGTTGGAAAGAAAGTTAGAGCAAGAAACCTTAGAATTTGTATTAGGGTGCTCTTATATGGAAAGTGATATACGAGAGAAAACGGATGCGCAAGGATTTTGTCGCCATCATACAAAAATGATGTTTGACTATGGGAATGCACTTGGCAATGCTTGGATATTAAAATCAAGATTAGAAAATTTGAGAAAAGAATTAGAGGCAAATGTAAAAAATTATAAACCACAACCTTCAAGTGGATTGTTTAAGAAGCGAAAGCAAGAAGAGAGCAGAGTCGTTGCTGACATTAAGAAACAAGAAACACACTGTTATGTTTGTGATCGCATGGAAGGGATTTATCAGAGAATGTTACATACCTTCGTGCACCTGCTTCGTACGGATGAAGAGTTTGGACAATTAATCTTTTCATCAAAGGGTTTTTGTTTCCATCATTTTGCAGATGTAATTCAGATTTGTGAAGATACATTAAAGGAAGAGGAAAAGAAAACGTGGATTCCAAAATTATTAGAAGCAATGGTAGGTAATTTAGAGCG
>CAYJKD010000082.1:5913-10498 GCA_964370595.1 uncultured Lachnospiraceae bacterium | reverse complement strand
ATAGAAAAATATGATTATAGAAATAAAGATGCAGATTGGAAAGAATCAAAAGATGCGTTACAGAGGACAATGCAAAAAATTGTAGGAAGTTATCCAGCAGATCCTATTTTTCAAGGGAGAAAGTAGAAAGGTGTAGGAAATGAAAAAGTGGATATTAGGGTTGATTTTGGGTATTGGAACATTTGGTTGCCTGCGTTCATTATATGAAAGAAGTCAGTTTGAAATTGAGGAAACAATAATTTCATCCCCTAAAATCAAAAAAAAATGTAGTATGATTTTTTTATCAGATATTCATGATAAAACATTTGGGAAGCACAATTATGATTTTGTTTCTGCGATTGAAAACGAAAAACCAGATTATATATTAATTGGCGGAGATACAATGGTGGCAAAGAAAGGGCACTTGAATCTCACATATACAGAACAACTAATAAAGGCGCTATCTAAGATTGCGCCTATTTATTATGGAAATGGGAATCATGAATTGCGTTTGATGCAAGAAAGCAAAACATATGGAAAGGCATATCATGAATTTTTAAAAATATTGAAGAAATATAACGTGCACTACTTGTCTAATAGTAAAGTTCAATTAGAAGAAGGGATTGAAGTTAGCGGAATTGATATTGGAAAACCATATTATAAAGATTTTATTCCAAAAAAGATGAAGGTTTCTTATATTAAACGCAAATTAGGAAATGCTACTTCAAATAAATTTCAAATTTTGCTTGCACACAGTCCACTATTTCAAGATACTTATGGGAAATGGGGAGCAGATTTAACGCTTTCAGGACATTTTCACGGAGGAACGATTCGACTTCCCATTCTAGGAGGAGTGATGACTCCACAATATCAATTTTTTCTTCCATGTTGTGCAGGTACACTGATCAAAAATGGAAAAATGATGATTGTTAGTAGAGGAATTGGGACACATTCCATCAATATTAGAATCAGAAATAAACCACAAATTATCAAATTAAACTTTGAAAATGGGATATAATTCACATATAATTTTTAAGTTTCACATCCATATCGTTGGCACTTTTATAAAAGATAAAGCTCCGAACCTTGTATATACAAAGTTCTGGAGCTTTTTTTAAAAACTACGTCTTTATCCTGTTGGTAAAATTTAGAAAAACAAGCTGTAATGATATAAAGTAAAGAAAAACAGAATTATATATTTTATAAAATAGTGAAAATGACTAAAAATAAGATATTTTTTTCGTGATTATAAAGCTGTTTGTGGTTAGTGTATAATGAAAAAAAGAAAAAACCAAAAATATTATTGAAAATCAAAGGAAAATAATGTATAGTATTGTTAGATAGTGATTAATATAAACAAAATAGTAGGTGAGTAGGTATGTTTTGGTAATATCAATTTTTTTGGAAAATTTATGAAGAGGTATCAAATAAGGAATTGGAATATGTTCTATATAGAATCAGAAATAAAGTGAAAATTGTCAAATAAATCTATAAAAATTTAAAAAAATAAAAAATTAATCTATAATTAATATATTTTCTTTAAATTTTATATTTTTTGAAACAATCTTTTACTTGATATTTATTAGCAATAATTGTATAATCTATATACATTTGATGACTATCTTATAAGTAATTGTTCAAAGTTATTAATTAATTATTTGTAAACATTTAAGGAGAAGAACATGAGAAAACAAAAGTTGTTAGTGACGTATGCTATGGTTGGATTACTGTCTGTTTCATATTCTAACATTTTAGCGAATGCACAAGCGGTAGGACCAGGACTTGTAGTTGAAGATTCGATCGAAGGTATTAGAACTTATCTTAATACGTTTTATGGTATTGAAGTAGTTGAAGAAACGTTAGGAGCAGAGTCATTTTCCAATGGTTTGAAGATGATTGTTGGAGAAGATAATGTCCCAATGATGAACGGTGCATGGGGATGGGAATCTATGGTTCAAACAGCATTAGAAGCTTCAAATTATAAAGAATTAGCAATGAGTTATACTTCACAAAAAGCAAGCGATCGCCTTGCATCTTATGGGATTTCAGGAGTTTCTGAATCATTTGCACCTACGTTAGCATGTGCATTAGATGTGTCGTTAATCAGTCCTACTATGGGAAAAGATGCAGCAGCATCCGTAGCAGTTACTGCTTCAGATGTAGAAACAATTTTACTAAATGTTGCAAATGCAATTGGTGAAGGAAGAAATTATATAGGAATGGCAAGTGATCCTTCTATTTATGGAAAAATTGATCAAGAATGGGATTCTTTCATTTTGTTTGATGATGAAAAACTTGCTGAAGTTGGAAGAAAAGCTGTAGAACAAGGTGTTTCAACTGGTTATGGATTAAAATCAAGTGTTTATTCCGCTAATTTTTTACCTGAATTAACATTACAATACGGTCATTCTGATATTATGCATGCACATCAATTGATTGGATTATTAAATAGTGAAGATATTGATGCAAAAGTTCAGTTAGAGCCTAAAATTAGTATTTATCAATATATGCCTGAGTGGGGGCCAGTTCCAGATCCAACTCCAACTTATGAAGTGAAGGTTTATGGAGATTTGATGTTAGTCCATGCAGTGGAATATGATTTGCAATTGGAATTTAATAATGCTGCAGATATGCTAAAATTCGATGATGTAATTAAAGCATACGCAAAGAAGTATGAAGGAAATGAAGAAGCAGTAGGACTAATTTATGGTGCTTGGTGGCAGCCGTTATATAGCACAGAAAATACACAGATGCCAGCAGATGATTACCGCCAAATCTATGATTGTGTTGTAACAAATGGAGAGTATACCATTCATCCATTTGCACTACCAGAAAATGTTGAACAAGTTAAAGCATCTCTCACAGCTCTTGCAGGTGATTTAACAGTAGATGCAAAGATGCGTTTTTGTAATGTTGCATTCCATAATTACTTAACTGGTGCAGATTACCAATAAAAAAGTAAAGGTATACGAGATAACAGATGGGGTAACATCATTGTTTTATCAGTTAATTACGAACTCTAAAATAGATGTCAGAAATTAAATTGAGATAAGTGGAATGAAATAAAATTCCCTTATGATAAATGCAACAAGAAAAGGAGAGAAATATTATGAAAAAAACATTAGCAATTCTTATGGTATCTGCGTTAGCACTAGTAGGATGTACAAGCGGTGCAACAACAGAAACAACGCAAGCTCCAGCAGCGGAAACAACAGCAGCAGCAAGTGGAGAGACAGAAGCAGAAGCGGAAGTAGAAGGTGAAGTTGCAGAAGGTGGATTGAAAATTGCAATTGTAAGTAGCCCTTCTGGTGTAGATGATGGTTCTTTTAATGAAAATAACTATAATGGAATCCTTGCATATATTGAGGCAAACCCAGATGCAACGGTTACAGCAATTCGTGAAGAAACTGGAGATGTGGCAGCAGCAGTGCAAACAGTGCAAGATATTGTAGCAGATTATGATGTTATTGTTAACTGTGGATTCCAGTTTGCAGGAATCGGAAGTATTGCAGCGGATAATCCAGAAGTTGACTTTATTCTTGTAGATACATTTCCTGTAGATGCAGAAGGAAATGAAGTTGAACTTGATAACATTTATGCAATGACATTTAAAGAGCAAGAGAGTGGATTCTTTGCAGGAATAGCAGCAGCGTTAGAGTCGAAAACAAAAAAAGTTGCAGTTGTTAATGGAATTGCATATCCTTCTAATGTTAACTACCAATATGGATTTGAATCAGGGGTTCATTATGCTAATGAAAAATTCAGTACAGGGGTAGAGTTAGTAGAATTACCATCTTATGCTGGAACAGATGTAACGAATGCAAATGTTGGTGGAAACTATGTTGGAACATTTTCGGATGAAGCAACAGGTAAAGTAGTAGGAAAAGCATTGATTGACGAAGGTGTTGACGTATTGTTTGTAGCAGCAGGAGGAAGCGGAAACGGTGTATTCACTGCAGCAAAAGAGGCAACAGATGTTATGATTATTGGTTGTGATGTTGACCAGTATGATGATGGAGTAAATGGTGATGCCAATGTAATTATTACTTCTGGACTAAAAATCATGGATATGAACGTAGAGAAACAGTTAAATGAAATTCAAGGTGGTACCTTTGTAGGAGGTAACGTATTACTAGGTGCAGATACTGATTCTACAGGATATGTTAGTGAAGAAGGAAGAAATCAGCTATCAGATGATACGTTAGCAAAATTAGACGAAGCATTTGCGCTAGTAAAAGACGGAACGATTGTTCCAGCAGCAAACTTTAACAACATTGCTCCAGAAGATTTTCCAGGATTAAAATAAGATAATTGACGCGAAAAGCATTCGTACAATTACAATAATGATAATAAAATAGCTAGGCCTATATTTTATGGGCCTAGCTATTCCTTTAAAAGGGGATAGGAGGCAGATGATGTCAGAGTACATTATTGAAATGAAAAACGTTACAAAGAAATTCCCAGGAATTATTGCAAATGACAATGTAACACTTCAAATTAAAAAAGGGGAAATTTTTGCATTATTAGGTGAGAATGGGGCAGGAAAATCCACTTTGATGAGCATGCTCTTTGGTATGTACGAACCAGATGAGGGAGAAATTTTTAT
>CAYJKD010000082.1:0-5903 GCA_964370595.1 uncultured Lachnospiraceae bacterium | reverse complement strand
TGGAAAAAAAGAGCGAATCACATCCCCAAATCATGCAACAAAACTAAATATAGGAATGGTACATCAACATTTCAAATTAGTTCAAAACTATACAATAACAGAAAATATTATTTTAGGATTAGAAAATAAAACCAAAAAATTTGGAATTTTACCATATGTTGATTTGGAAAAAGCTAATCAACAAGTATCGGAAATATCAAAAAAATATGGATTAGAAGTCAATCCTACAGATGTGATTGAATCCATAAATGTATCTATCCAACAGAGGGTGGAAATTTTGAAAATGCTTTACCGAGAAGCAGAAATATTAATATTTGATGAACCAACTGCAGTATTAACCCCACAGGAAATTCAGTTTTTATTAGAGGTGATTAATGGATTGAGAGAAAGTGGAAAAACGATTATCTTAATTACACATAAATTAGAAGAGATTAAAAAGGTAGCAGACCGCTGTGCGATTTTAAACAGAGGACGATTGGTTGATATTTTGGATGTTGCGACAACAAGTACAAAGGAAATGGCTAATAAAATGGTAGGGAGAGAAGTATCCTTTGAATCTGAAAAAGAAGAGCCACAATTCAAAGAAGTGATTTTAGATGTGAAAAATCTTACGGTTCAAAACAACGATAAATTTTCTGTTGTAAAAAATGTTAGTTTTACAATCCGAGGTGGAGAGATTTTTGCTATTGCAGGGGTGTCAGGAAATGGTCAAATAGAAATCGCAGATGCCATTGCTGGACTCGCAAAAGTGCATACAGGAAACATTTACTTAAATGGAGTGGATATTACGAAAGAAAACATTCGAAAAAGAACGTTACAAGGGATTTCCTATATTCCAGAAGATCGACAGAGTTATGGGCTAGTCATGGATTTTACACTAGAAGATAATCTAGCATTAAAATCTTATTTTAAAGAGCCATTTTCAAAAAAAGGAATATTGAATCATAAAGAATTTTCTGCCAATGGTGAATCACTTATTGCAGAATATGATATACGAAGTGCGCAAGGGAATAAAACGATCGTACGTTCCATGAGTGGAGGAAATCAGCAAAAGGCGATTATTGGGCGAGAAATTGAATTGCAATCTGATCTTATGATTTTTGTGCAACCAACAAGAGGGTTAGACATTGGAGCCATTGAAAATATTCATAAGCAAATATTAAAAGAGCGGGATTCTGGAAAAGCAATTCTGTTGATTTCACTAGAGCTTGATGAAGTTATGAACTTAGCAGATACCATAGGCGTTATTTATAACGGTGAAATGCAAAAGATTGCAGAAGCAAAAACATTGACCACAAATCAAGTAGGAGAATTTATGATGGGAGTGAAAGCAAATGGAAAAGAAAAATAATGGCTTCAAAGCATTCATCCTTAAAGTGTTAGGGGATGAAAAGAAACAAAATATTACCGTTCCATTGTTTGCCATTGTGTTGAGCTTGTTATTTGGAGCAATTATTATTTTGGCATTAGGAAAAAATCCATTAGTGGCCTATCAAAATCTATTACAAGGGTCAGGGTTATGGCTAAAACCTTCATACGCAAATTTTAAAGGTATTTTAACGGATTTTGCAAGTTTTTTAAATGCGTTAACCCCTATGATTTTTGCGGCACTTGCAGTAGCAGTGGCACTGAGAGTTGGACTATTTAATATAGGGGTTTCTGGGCAAATGCTTACTGCTGGATTTATTGCAAGTATCTTAGTGGGATATAGTCCTCTTCAAGCAGTAGTAGCAAAACCACTTGTAATCCTAGTAGGAATCCTAGTGGGAGCCTTGGTTGCAGGTTTTATTGGGTGGCTAAAATATAAGTTTAATATCAATGAGGTTGTATCCTCAATTATGATAAACTACATTGCTCAGTATGTAATCAGCTTTTTTATTAATACTCATTTTATTAATCCAGTTTCAAGACAATCCAATCCTATTTCGAAAGAAGCGAGATTGACTTTGATGGATACCCTAGTTGGAGATTTGAAAATTGATATCCCACTTGGGATTATTCTTGCAGTGATTGTTGCATTTATTGTTAAATTTATCTTAGATAAAACAACCTTTGGCTATGAATTAAAGGCAGTTGGAACAAGTAAAAATGCAGCACGTTATGCAGGAATCAATGTAGGGAAAAACATTGTGTTTGGAATGTTATTATCAGGCGCATTGGCGGGACTCGCAGGCGTTACCTATTACCTTGGATTTTTTGGTTCCATTCAACCAAGGGTTTTAAGTACCGTTGGGTTTGATGCGATAGCCGTGTCGTTGCTTGCTAATAGTAATCCAATCGGAATTATATTTTCTTCTACCTTAATTACAATTTTAAGTAAAGGAAGCACCTATATGGGTTCGATTTCTGGGATTGAAGCAGAGATTGCATCTGTAATTACAGGAATCATCCTATTGTTTAGTGCATGTAGTACCTTTATTCGTTACAAGATCAAACGGGCAAATGCAGAGTTAACAGATAAAGTAGAAGGGAGGAAACAATAATGGAACGAATTATTATTGATGGACTTTCATTTTCTCTACCATTATTTATCATGGCAATTGGTGGAATCTATAGTGAGAAAAGTGGGGTTACCAATCTTGCCTTAGAAGGCTTACAAGGATTTGGTGCGTTTGTAGGAGCCTTAGTTGCAGTATTTTTAATGAACATCATGGGTGCAGATTCCCAAGTGCCTTATTATTTAGCAATTGTTTTCGCAGTAATTGGTGGGGTTTTATATTCCTTATTACATGCTCTTTTATGTGTACGCTTTAAGGCGAATCAAGTAATTTCAGGTGTTGTAATCAATATCTTAGCGATGGCACTGACTGCATTTTTAACAAAATTTATCAATCGCCAGTTTTTTGGAGCTGCATCTGATAAATTTGTATTAGGAGTATCAACAAAATTTTCTGTGCCAGGATTATCAGAAATACCAATATTAGGTGGATTTTTCCAAGATATTTATCCATTTCAAATCATTATCATTATTGTAGCTGTGATTGCATGGTATGTAATGTATCATACAAGATATGGAATGAATCTAAGAGCATGTGGAGATAACCCACATGCAGTGGATGCAGCAGGAATTTCAGTTGGAAAAGTGAGAATGATTGCTGTAATGGTATCTGGTGGATTATCTGGACTTGCAGGAATTAGTTTTGCATATTCAATTTCTGCAAACTTTTCTTCTGCGATTTATGTTGGATATGGATATCTTGCAATTGCAGCATTAATCTTTGGGAACTGGACAATTCTTCCGACTCTTGGATCTTGTTTGTTATTTGGATTTGCAAGATCTGGAGGATATTACTTGATTCAACAACTACAAATGCCAAGTACGTATTCTGATTTGGTATTAACCCTACCGTATATTGTAACATTATTATTATTAGTATTCTTTTCAAAATATAACCGTGCACCTCGTGCGCTTGGAGAAATATATGATAAAGGAAAGAGGTAATCTATATGAATATTCGTTTTTATAATGCAAGAATTTTACCCATGAAATCTGGAATTGAAATCATAGAAGGTGAGATATGGATTGAAGATAATCGTATCACTTTAGTTGGAGAGGCAAAAAAAGAAGCACCAAGTTGGGATAGAGAAATCGATGTGAATAAGAATCTAATTATGCCAGGTTTTAAAAATGGACATACACACACACCAATGACATTTCTTCGCTCATTTGCAGATGATTTACCTTTGCAAGAATGGTTAGAAAAGCAGATTTTCCCGATGGAAGCAAAATTGACACCAGAAGATATCTTTTGGTTAACTAGGCTGGGGATTATGGAATACCTAACTTCAGGAATTACTGCTTCTTTTGATATGTATATGCATCCAGATATGGTTGCAAAAGCGGCTGTTGCAAGTGGATTTCGAATGGTAATGGTTGGAGGATTAAATGATTTTTCTTTTACATTAGAGGAGATTGAAGATCACTATATTCAACTGAATAAGTATCATGAGCTAATTTCTTACATATTGGGATTCCATGCAGAATATACAAACTCGAAAGAACTGCTTCAGGGAATGGTAGCCCTTGCGCATAAATACAAAGCGCCTGTATATACACATAATTCAGAAACCGCATTTGAAGTAGAAGGTTGTAAGCAGCGCTATGGCATGACTCCTACTGTATTCTTAGATTCTCTGGGAATGTATGACTATGGTGGTGGTGGATATCATTGTGTACATATGAGCGATGAAGATTTAAAGATATTTAAAGAAAAAGGATTATCAGTTATATCCAACCCAGGGTCAAATGTAAAGTTAGCTAGTGGAATTGCTAGGATTAGTGATATGCTAGAACAAGGAATCAATGTGGGGCTTGGAACAGATGGACCAGCTAGTAATAACTGTCTCGATATGTTTCGAGAAATGTTCCTAGTGACTGGATTGGCAAAACTTCGTATGAATGATGCAGCAGCAGTTCCAGCCGATGAGGTTCTAAAAATGGCTACAACCAATAGTGCAAATGCAATGGGACTTTCTGACTGTGATTGTTTAGAAGAGGGGAAATTGGCAGATTTAATCGTAATTGATCTAAAGCAACCAAATATGCAACCAATCAACAATATTGCAAAAAATATTGTTTATAGTGGAAGTAAGCAAAATGTTGTACTAACAATGATAAATGGAAAAATACTATATGAGAATGGTGCGTTTGATATCGGGGTATCTGCAGAATCTGTATATGATAAAGTAGAGACCATTGTGAACCGAATGAAACAATAAAGGTATTTACAGTTGAAATGATATTTAGTATACTTATGGATAGCAGTTCAGTCTTTTAGGCTGGGCTGCTATTTATAGGTTTAAATGTGTTGTTATATAATCTAGAAGGGAGATATCTATGAAAGAAAAAATTTCATATAAATTAGAAAAATTTGAAGGACCACTGGATCTTTTACTTCATCTAATCGAGAAGAATAAAGTAGATATTTATGATATTCCCATTGTTGAAATTACTCAGCAATATTTAGATTATGTGAAGCAAATGGAAAAAGAAGATTTAAATATTGTTAGTGAATTCTTAGTAATGGCTGCAACCTTACTAACAATAAAGTCAAAAATGCTCCTTCCTATGGAAGTAGATGAAGAAGGTGAAGTTGAAGATCCAAGAGCAGAATTAGTGGCAAGACTTCTTGAATATAAGAAATATAAGCGTATGGCAGAACAACTTCTTGATATGGAGGAGGAGGCTGGAGATCGACTCTATAAGCCAGGCACGATACCAAAAGAAGTATTAAACTATGCACCACCAGTTGACCTAACTGAATTATTAGATGGATTAACATTAGCAAAATTGCAAAGTATCTTTGAGTCTGTTATGAAACGAAAAGAAGATAAAATGGATCCGATTCGTAGTAATTTTGGTGTGATAAAAAAGGAACCTATCAGCTTAGAAGAAAAAATTCGCAGTGTTATGGATTATGCAAGAAAAAACCGTAACTTTCGTTTTCGCCAAATTTTAGAAGAGGCAAATACGAAATTAGAAGTAGTAGTCACATTTTTAGCAATACTAGAATTGATGAAGATTGGAAAGATACAGTTAACCCAAGATGCACTATTTGATGATATGTATATTGAAACCAAAGAAGCAGAAGGTGAAGAAACGGAACTAGATCTTGAGGGAATAGAAGATGAATGATAAAACCAAAAAAGAGAGAGAGGCAATTGTAGAAGCAGTTTTGTTTACAATGGGAAAATCAGTAGAACTGCGACAAATTGCCCTAGCTTTAGAAGTAAATGAAACGGTTGCATTAGAAATCGTAATGTCAGTGAAGCAACGATATGATAAAGAGCGTAGGGGAATGGAAATTATAGAGTTAGATGGTGCATTTCAGATGTGTACTAGGGCGAAACATTACGACGCACTTATTCGTGTGGCTTCAGCTCCCAAAAAACAAGTATTATCT
>CAYJKD010000081.1:5757-11191 GCA_964370595.1 uncultured Lachnospiraceae bacterium | reverse complement strand
TAAGCAAGCTTACACGCTTACTTTACTATCTTTTCCATGCACCGTGAACTGTTACGAAAAATTATTTTAAAGGAGGAAATTATGGAAGCAGAAATGAAACACACAGGTTGCCCATGGTCAACCACTGGGGCTACCTTACCTGTCACAGGATGTCGATTTACATTAGCACCCATGTCGGATCGTTATATTGACATTATTCTTGGTGCAGTGAAAAAAGTAGACACCAGTAAGATTTGGAGTGAAACAGACAAAACATCTACAGTATATCGAGGAAAGAGAGCTCATGTGTTCAATGCAGTGGAAGCATGTTTTGTTCATGCATATGATGAAAACGTACATATGACATGTGAGATGACATTTTCCAAAGGTTGTCCAGGAGATTCAGATGCAGATTGCTTTATGAGTGAAGACGATGTACTTATGAATGATACTTCAGATGTTAACTTTCATGTAACATCAAAAATCTCACTTTATCCACTTGGAACGGTTGATTACATGCAAGGAATTGTAGATGTGGTAAATATGGCAAAAGACCGAGGGATTTATGTGCGTTCAGCTCATTATTGTACAATTTTAGAAGGTGATGTGCATGAAATTTATCAGTATTTTCAAGATATGATAAAGCATGTGGATAATATTTATCATCATTATGTGTTAGAAGCAACATTAAGCGTGAATAGTCCAACAAAAGAATAGGGAGAAGACAATGAAGAATACCAATAAATTAAACTTAAAAGATGTAATAATGATCGGATTGATTTCAGTAGTATTTGCAGTGATTTACTTAGGAGCTGTACATGGCTCTATTGCACTTAGAACTATTTTAACACCATTTGGTTTATCTGTTT
This sequence comes from uncultured Lachnospiraceae bacterium, assembly GCA_964370595.1. GTDB lineage: Bacteria > Bacillota > Clostridia > Lachnospirales > Lachnospiraceae > Brotaphodocola. The sequence continues at coordinate 10,343 of CAYJKD010000081.1, read as the reverse complement.
TTGCAAATGAAGTTTTATTTGGAATTTGGTTTATGGCAGCAACCTTTGCACCATATATTATAAGAAAACCAGGAGTAGCAATTATTGCAGAGATTTTAGCATCTGTAATTGAAGTGTTAATGGGAAATATGTATGGTCCAATTGTATTTGTATCTGGATTTATTCAAGGAGCAGGTGCAGAAGTGGTATTTGCAGGAACAAAGTATAAAAAATTCAATATGTTTACCATGTTTTTAGCATCTTTAGGTTGTACTGTTTTTAGTTTTATCTGGGGATTTTTTCGCTCGGGATTTTTTGATCTTGCACCAAGTCTATTGGTTGTGATGTTTGCAGTTCGTTTATTAAGCGCATTTATATTTTCAACATTGGGATCAAAACTATTAGCTGATTCCTTAGCAAAGGCAAATGTATTAAAAGGATATGCAATAGGAGAAGATTTACAAGAAAGTTTAGAAGTATGATAAAAGGTAGAGATCTTACCTTTAAGTACTATGAAAAATCTTTAAAGTTGGTGCTACAAAATTTGAATTTTGAAATAGAAGGATTTACGGTGTTACTCGGAAGTAGTGGATGTGGAAAGAGTACACTAGCTATGGTACTAGCTGGATTATATCCTAGAAATACAGGTGTTCTTATCAGTGGAACTACGATGTTAAATAAAAAAGAGATTCATAGTCTTACAAATAGGCAACGAGCACAAGAAGTTTCAGTAATGTTTCAAAATGCTGATTTACAGTTTTGTATGTCTAATTTGCGGCAAGAACTGACCTTTTGTTTAGAAAATCTTTTATGGGATAGACAAAAAGTCGATGGTCAAATATCATATGCTACTGGTTATCTGGGTACAGAAGAATTCCTAGATCGCCCATTTTATACCTTATCAGGTGGAGAAAAACAAAAATGTGCATTGACGTGTATGGTTGCTTTAGATACAAAATGGATGATATTTGATGAGCCATTTGCAAACATTGATCCCCAAAGCAGTAAAGAATTAATTAAGCTTCTTTGGAAGTTGCATGAAGATAAAGGAATACAGATGCTTGTAATTGATCATATGCCAAGGCGTTGGAAGGAATATTCTTGTAAAATGGTCCAGATGGATGGTGGTACAAAAATTTTTCCATATGAGGGAATCATACACCTCATTGAAAAAAAGCCAAGAAAAATAGAAGATCAAGGGAATGCGATTGAATTAAAGACGGTATCATTGGCTCAAGAGGATAAAATTTTATTAAGAGATACTTCATTTCATGTGAAAAAGGGAGCAATCACTGCAATTACAGGTAAAAGTGGATGTGGAAAAACTACCCTTTTGCAATGTTTATATGGAAAATTGAAGTATCAAGGTGAAATCAAAGTACTTGGAAGGAATGCTACAAAAAGAAACTTTAGAGAATTGTGTAAGTTTATGGGGATTGTAATTCAAAACCCGCAAAGTCAATTTGCAAAACATACGGTATTAGAAGAAATTCAATATAGCTTATCTTTGTGGAAGCAAGATGCATCGGTAGAGCATGCAATCGAACTACTAGATTCTTTTGGATTGAAAACGTATCAAAAATACTCTCCGTTCATGTTGAGCCAAGGACAACAAAGGCGATTAGCAGTATTATCAGTGCTTTGTTCAGGGCAACAGATTTTATTATTAGATGAACCTACATATGGACAAGACGAGGAATCATTGCATGCAATTATGAAATTATTAACAGATAAGGTGGAACAAGAAGGAATTACAGTATTATTAACAACTCATGATGAGTCCTTAGTTGATCAATATTGTGATTATCATTTAGAAATGAAAGAAGGAAAAATAGAATGGAGGTAATGTTATGTTCCAAAAGTTAAATCCATCCTACAAGTGTATTTCTATCGTGGTTTTTGCTATTATTTTATCCTTTAGCTTTTCGGTTGAAATAAATGTAGTCGTGTTTATTATTACCTTATTCGCTACATTAACTGTGACATCAATTCGAAAAATCGGGATATTTATGATACCAGTTTTACTTACTGCAATTGGTTTGTTTATGACAGGAGTTATATTTACAGAGGGGAATCAACATACCGAATATGCAGCTAGTCTTGTGGCAAATATGGATATTACCTCTGCGTATAATGGACTGCAATTGGCAACAAGAGTTCTTGCATATGCGGGTATAGGAATGTTGTTTTCTTTCTCTACAGATGGGATTGCCTTTGTATATAGCTTGCAACAACAACTGAAATTATCTCCTAAATTCGCCTATGGAATGTTAGCTGCATTTCATCTTATGCCAAATATGAAGCGAGAATATGAACTTTCTAGATTTGCACTGATGACAAGAGGTGGAAAGGTAAGTGTATTTGCTCCAATAAAAGCGATGTTTGTCAATGCCATACGAAGTGCGGAACATTTATCTATTGCTATGGAGTCAAAAGGATTTGAATCAGAAGGAGAACGAAGTTACTATTATGTTTATTCCATAAATTTATGGGATATAGGATTCTTAATTGTTCCAAATGTTCTATTACTACTGGTAATGATTTTGTAAAAATGGTTTGAAAAGATAAGGATAGGTTTATATTAGTTAGTAGGATACTCGACATAATCTTTGTAATTGATTTTTGAACATGTAGCAGCATTTTCCTGCTTGACAAATAAAAAAGTGATGATATAATCAGTTTTATAAAGAAAAACGTTGATGAGTCTAGTAGCTTATTGGGATGTGTTCAGAGAGAGGCATATTTGGTGTGAGTGCCTTACACAGAAGATAGGTAAAAACCAACTCGGAGTGATCCTTAATCGGATTCGGTGATTCCGTTATCATCAAAAATGAGAGACTTTAGTTCCAGATGGAATTAAGTAATTAGGGTGGAACCGCGATAAATTATCGTCCCTTGCTATGTAGTTGCATAGTAAGGGGCTTTTTTTGTCTTTTGCTATGAGAAGAAGAAAGGAGTTAGAAATGAAGATAACATTAAAAGATGGAAGTGTAAAAGAATATGGCTCAGCAATGACTGTGCTAGAAATTGCTACTGATATCAGTGAAGGCTTAGGAAGAATGGCCTGTGCTGGAGAGGTAAATGGAGAGGTTGTTGATTTAAGAACAACGGTGGATTCAGATTGCGAGTTGAGTATTTTAACAACGAGAGATAAAGATGGATTAGCAGCTTATCGTCATACTTGTAGTCATGTGCTTGCAGAAGCTGTTAAAAATCTATATCCAGATGCAAAACTTGCAATTGGACCTTCAATTGATAATGGATATTATTATGATTTTGATATGCCATCTCTTTCAAGAGAAGAACTTGATAAAATCGAATCGGAAATGAAAAAAATCATCAAGGCAGGAAAGAAAATTCAACGATTTACACTGCCACGAGAGGAAGCAATTGCATTTATGCAAGAGCGTAATGAACCTTACAAAGTTGAGCTAATTCAAGAGTTACCAGAAGGAGAAGAAATTTCTTTTTATAGTCAAGGAGAATTTACAGATCTTTGTGCTGGACCTCATCTGATAAGCCCAAAAGCGATTAAAGCATTCAAACTGACATCTTCATCAGGTGCGTATTGGAAGGGTAGCGAGAAAAATCCAATGCTTACACGTGTGTATGGAACAGCATTTGGGAAGAAGGAAGAGTTAGAAGAATATTTAGAGTATTTAGAAAATATTAAAAAAAGAGATCATAACAAAATCGGTAGAGATTTAGAGATTTTTACAACCGTTGATGTAATCGGACAAGGTCTTCCTCTCTTGATGCCCAAAGGAGCTAAAATCATTCAAACCATGCAACGTTGGATTGAGGATGAAGAAGAAAAGCGTGGATATGTAAGAACAAAAACTCCTATAATGGCAAAGTCGGATCTATATAAAATATCAGATCACTGGGGGCATTATAAAGATGGAATGTTTGTACTTGGAGATGAAGAAAAAGATGATGAAGTATTTGCACTTCGCCCGATGACATGTCCATTCCAGTACTATATTTATAAAGCAAGTCAAAAATCTTATCGTGATTTACCACTGCGTTATGGCGAAACTTCTACTTTGTTCCGTAATGAGGATTCAGGCGAAATGCACGGATTAACACGTGTACGTCAGTTTACAATCTCAGAAGGACATTTAATAATCACTCCAGAACAGTTAGAAGATGAGTTCAAAGGATGTGTAGATTTAGCAAAATATTGTTTAACAACATTAGGATTACAAGATGACATTAGTTTCCGTATGTCAAAGTGGGATCCAAATAAAGCAGATAAATATCTTGGTACACCAGAACTTTGGGATGAAGTACAAGGAATGATGAGAACAATTCTAGATGATATCGGTATTGATTATACAGAATCAGATGGGGAAGCAGCATTCTATGGTCCTAAACTGGATATTCAAGCAAAAAATGTTTATGGGAAAGAAGATACCATGATTACCATTCAAATTGATTTATTCTTAGCTGAGCGCTTTGATATGACATACATTGATCGTGATGGGGAGAAAAAACGTCCTTATATCCTACACAGAACATCAATGGGATGTTATGAGAGAACACTTGCATGGTTGATTGAAAAATATGAAGGTGCTTTTCCAACATGGTTGTGCCCAGAACAAGTA
>CAYJKD010000081.1:3481-5747 GCA_964370595.1 uncultured Lachnospiraceae bacterium | reverse complement strand
ATTTCTGATAAATATATTGAATATGCGGATAAGGTGGCAGCAGCTCTAGATGAGAGAGGGATTCTATTTACAACAGATAAGCGTTCAGAAAAAATTGGATATAAGATTCGTGAAGCTCGTATGAATAAGGTTCCTTACTTACTTGTAGTAGGTGCTAAAGAGGAAGAAGAAGGAACTGTTTCTGTTAGAAGTCGTTTCTTAGGAGACGAAGGACAAAAGCCTCTTGAAACATTTATTAACGAAATGAAAAAAGAAATCGATACAAAAGAAATCAAAAAAATCCAAGTAGAACCACAAGAAAAATAGATCAGATTTATTTTAAAATAGTTGTTTGAAATTAATTAAAAATCAAGGAGTAGCCGATAAAAACAAACGGTTACTCCTTGATTTCATTTCTATTTTGTATTGGAAAAATCGTTTACCTGATTCCAAATGATATCCATTAGTCGAGTACGAGCTTCGATACTTGCCCAAGCGATATGTGGAGTGATAAAAAGTCGCTTGCTATCTTTAATCGAGCAAAGGGGGTTCTCTTTTTCCATGGGTTCTACCGATAGGACGTCTAAGCCAGCTGCAGATATTTCATGGGAATTTAATGCAAGCACGAGGTCTTGTTCCACAATGATTGGGCCACGACCTAAATTAAGAAGAATTGCAGAGCTTTTCATAGAACGAAAGGCTTGAATATCTAAGAGATTTTTGGTTTTTTCTGTAAGTGGGGCATGAATCGATACAATATCACTTGTAGACAATAAGGTTTGGAAGTCAACTTGGTTATACCCTGCTTGGCTAGGGCTTCCAGAAGGAGAGTAGTAAATAATCTTTGCTCCGAATGCTTTTGCAATATCAGCCACTTTTCTACCGATATTTCCAAGTCCGATAATGCCCCAAGTTTTTCCTTTGATTTCATAAAAATTTTCTGCAAAGTGGGTAAAAATTTTATCATTTATATAGTGTTCATCTTTTACATAATCATCATAATAGCGAAGCTTTTCAACAAGGTAAAAGAGCATTGCAAAGGTATGTTGAACAACTGAATCAGTAGAGTATCCTGCTACATTTCTCCATTGAATATTGTGTGTATCAAGATATTCTTTATCTAAATTATCGGTACCAGTAGCAGTGACACATACCAATTTAAGGTTTTTTGCTGAATGGATTGTACTTTCGTTTACTTTCGCTTTATTTACAATAATTACATCAGCATTTTGAACGCGATCAAGCATTTGATCTGGGGAAGTGAAATCATATAGGGTAACGGTACCTAGTTGGTTGAATTTCGATAAATCAATATCATCTCCAATGGTTTTTGCATCTAAAAATATAATATTCATACGGGGAGTCTCCTTTATAATCGTTTTGTTATGGATTCGTAATTTAATTGGGTCTTATATCGTGGTATCTTATAATAGATGAGATGAAAATCCTTATATTTTTTATTCGATTCTATCATCATGTATAAAGTTATTACTAAAACAAGATAATTTTTCAGATGGGATATTACTGCTGAGGAAGAAAATTAGTTACCACCTCATAGGTCGTAGTATCACTGTAATGCCACCATTCTCCAAAGTAAGGTTTAAATCCATGTTCAAGCATAAGGTCTTCTAATAATCTTGCATGCTTCTCAGCACTGGCAGTGCAATCACTATAATCGCGGTCTGCTAAGGTAGAAAAATCATCAAATCCTGTAGGCATTTCTAATTCTATTCCATATTCATCTACAATTGTTACATCCACAGCACTTCCTCTACTATGAGAGGAGCTACCTGTCTGCGGATTTGCTACATAAGTGGGGTCAGGAAATACCTCCCATAGCTTTTGCTGGGCAGAGACAGGGCGAAACCCATCCCATATTTTTAGAGACAGTCCTTGCTGTTGTAAATCTTCTTGTACTTTCATCAATTTCTCAACGGTTCCATAGCGAAGATAGGTTTCGGAGAAATCATAGATTTTTACTCCTGTAAAGTTGTCGGTTGTTGCATATTTTAGTTCTACTTCGATGGTAGGAATGTAATCTGTAACATTTACCAATTCTTCATGGGAAACTGGTTCTGGAATTTCAAAAGCTTGTGTAGTTTCTATAGAATTAGATTCTGGTTCCGTAGGTATTACATCCACTGATTGTACAAAAGAATCTTGTATGGACTGTGGTTCTTCCATGATTTTTCTTCGAGTCCCAAGATTTAAATTGGGAAGAATTGCACTGAGTGTAACGAGTAGTAATACAATATATTTCATAAACTTCTCCTCTTAGTATCTAGTA
>CAYJKD010000081.1:0-3458 GCA_964370595.1 uncultured Lachnospiraceae bacterium | reverse complement strand
TCAGATATTACGGTGTCTTCGTAATGACTCCCTGGATAGACAGAACGAATCATAATTGAGATTGAGGCGCTAGTAATTGGTGCATTAAAATCAAACCATTGAGTTTCCATGGTATCTGCTAACATGTATTCTAAGGTACTACCATCAGAAAAAGTAAGCAGTATTTGTGCAGGTCTACTATTTTTATCATATAAATCTCTAGACTTATGATATCCTCCAGCGATAGAAAATCCTTCTAAAGTATAGAGATTATTGAATACAAATACGGCATATTCTCCAGAACCATTTCCTAAAACGCCTTCCACCCATCCAGTAGAAGTATCTCCGTCTACCATCCGATCAGCAATATGAACCATATTATATTCTTTTAATGAAGATGTTGAATCGATATCAATGATATATTCCATCTTAAATGGTGGAGCGGAAATGGGTTCCGTAGTCTGGGTTTCACTTGTTTCAATTACAGTGGATTCCTCTGGGGTTGTCTCTGCTACAGTAGTTGTAACTTCTATGATAGTGCTAGTTTGAGGCGCGGTTGTAGTCTCTACAATAGTACGAGGTTCTATAATAGTAGTAGGCTCTACCTCGGTAGAAACAATGTTTTGATCCTCAACCAAAGCAGGTTTATTCGCTTTTGGAAGTGCAGTAGTTGCAGCAATGGCCATCAGTACGACAACAATACCTAGAATTATAAAAGGAGCAATATTGATTTTCTTCTTGGGCTGTTTTTCATGGATGATAGGTTTATTAATGGTATTATTACTAGGTTGTGTATATAATCGTTGTGCAAGTTCGTTCAAAGTTTGTATGCGATCTATTTGTCGAATCGCCAATCCCTGTATAATAGCCTCTTCTTGATGCTTAGGCATAGAGTATCCTAACGTACAAGGCGCTACTAGGTGATCGTTAATCATACGCTCACTAGCCTCATCAGGTCGGATTCCAGTAATCGTTTTATAGATGGTCGCGCAGATGGAATATACATCAGTCCAAGGACCTTGTTCACCTTTACTGCGATATTGTTCTTCAGGAGCATAGCCTGGTTTTAATATTACAGATAAACTTCTTTCATCATCAAGATAATTTCTAGCAGAACCAAAGTCAAGTAGAACCAGTTCGCCTTTACGATTTACCATAATGTTATCTGGGCTGATATCCCTATGGATAACACCTGAACTATGTACAACAGATAGGGAGTGAATCAGTGGTTCCATCAGAGAAAATACATGCTGGGGAGAAAGTGTCCCACCGCTAGACTTACAAAATGACTTAAAGGTCATTCCATCAATAAAATCCATGACGATATAAGCAGTTTCATTCTCATGGAAAAAATCAATGATGGATACGATTCCTGGTAAATGATTATAGTTAGCAAGATTTTGAGCTTCTCGGAAAAAGGATTCTCTACCTTTTTGATAGAATTCTTGTTTTTCCCCTTGAAATGGTGTGATAGAGGTTGTGGTCTTGCTTTCTCTTGAAACAAATCCTACAGGATAATACTCTTTAATTGCGACTCTTAGGTTAGCAGGGATTTCTAGTGTGATAGTTTGCATATTAAGCCGTTCTAGGTCAATTCCTAAATAGGTAATTCCAAATCCACCTTCTCCAAGGACTTTTCCAATGAGGTATTTCCCATGGAGGATGTTTCTTGGTGGAAGGTGATTTAAATTTGCAGTATAGGACTGCTCGACAAATCCACAGAGGGGGCAGACACCATGCAGTGTAATAGCTTGCATGCAATTGATACAGATATGATTTAGTTGAGATATTTGCATAAGAAAGCCTCCTTGTGTTGTGTAGGTTTTATATGTAAGAATAAAAAATATCAACTGTTTGTACTGGCTTTATAGGTATTAGTTTACAATGAATTTTTATGATTTGCAACTAGAAAGCTAATAATAAGTTGTTGCCTATTAAAAAATGTATTGACAATTCTAACAAATAGTAGTATACTAGCTTCTGTTGCAAGAGCAACAAACAGGAAAGTAGGTATCCACCTCACCACGGCACGAGCAAGTGACCCTGGTTTATATTTAAGAATAATGCACATGGTTAGTGTTGTGCGGAGCTTAGATGGTGGGTAGATAAAATTCTATCTACTTTTTTTATGCAGAAAACATAATGAATTCCGAGATGGAGGTGCACGACAATTAGCAGTGATTTAATGATTAACGAACAAATTAGAGACAAGGAAGTTCGATTGATAGGGGAAGATGGAGAGCAATTAGGGATCATGCCTACAAGAGACGCAATGAAATTAGCACAAGAAGCAGAATTAGACCTAGTAAAAATTGCTCCTACAGCAAAACCACCTGTATGCAAGATTATTGACTACGGAAAGTATCGCTATGAATTGGCGAGAAAAGAAAAAGAAGCTAAGAAAAAGCAGAAAACAATTGAAGTAAAAGAAGTACGTTTGTCACCTAACATTGATACCAATGACTTGAATACTAAAATGGGCGCTGCTCGTAAGTTTCTTGAAAAAGGAGATAAGGTTAAAGTAACACTTCGATTCCGTGGCCGTGAAATGGCACACATGTCAAAGTCGAGATATATCCTAGATGATTTTGCAGAAAATCTAAAAGATATTGCTACGATTGATAAACCATCCAAAGTGGAAGGTAGAAGCATGGTTATGTTTTTGACTGCTAAAAAGTAAATGTAAGATTGGTTTAAGGAGGAAAATAAAATGCCTAAATTAAAAACAAGCAAAGCTGCTGCAAAACGTTTCAAGAAAACCGGTACAGGTAAATTAGTTAGAAATAAAGCATATAAGTCTCATATCTTAACTAAGAAATCTACAAAGAGAAAAAGAAACCTTAGAAAAGATATTGTTACAGATGCAACAAATGCAAAAGTAATGAAGAAGATTTTACCATATCTGTAAGAAAGTTAGTGAAGGAGGAATAACCGATGGCAAGAATTAAAGGCGGAGTTAACGCAAAGAAAAGACATAAAAGAGTGTTGAAAATGGCTAAAGGCTACAGAGGCGCTCGTTCAAAACAATATAGAATTGCAAAACAATCTGTAATGAGAGCGTTAACATCTTCTTACGCTGGACGTAAAGAGAGAAAGAGACAATTTAGATCACTATGGATCGCACGTATTAATGCAGCTGCAAGAATCAATGGACTATCATACAGCAAATTTATGTTCGGTTTAAAGTTAGCTGGTGTTGAGATGAACCGTAAGGTATTATCTGAAATGGCTATCAATGATGCTGAAGGTTTCGCAAAGTTAGCAGAACTAGCAAAAACTAAAATTGCATAATTAAATATATAAGAAAACGCCTTGTTAATAGATAAGGTGTTTTTTTATTTGGATTTAGGTCTATACATAGATAAATAACTATACATTACTGATCATACGGTGCATTCATAAATGGGCAAAGCTATCTGATGCAAAATAAGTTCACAAAAACTTAGCAAATAGAAGCAATGGTACGTTTAAAGAAAGTT
>CAYJKD010000080.1:0-11197 GCA_964370595.1 uncultured Lachnospiraceae bacterium | reverse complement strand
ACTATATCCTTTATCAACCAACACATCAAATGGTACATTATTTAAACTTGCACCGTCAATATATCTCTTTCCGTGTATTTTTTCATTTTTAAAACCAGGTAAATACGCACTTGCTAATAAAGATTCTGCAACTGGAATTTCTGAATTTCTAACATCTAAAGATACGGCCTTCATCTCTGCAATAGAAAATGTTGTAACATATAGCTCCCGTTTGGATAATCTGATTTTTTCTTCATCTGTAATTTCTTCCAAAAGTGTTCTTAATGGAGTAATGTCAATTCCACAATCTTTGACTACGCGATATAGTTCTTTTATGGAATCAATAACTTTAATATCCCCATTTGCTTTTTTATAGATTTGTTTGATCAATCGCTCATCCACATCCATAACTTTTTCGTAAGAAATATTATTCCAAACAGCTTCTGCACGTTCTAAGTCATCCATACACATCAATGCACCATTTAACGCACCTACTGATGTGCCAGATATCCCCTTAATCTTAACACCTGCCTCTTCAAGCGCTCTCCAAGCTCCAACTTGGTATGAACCCTTTGCACCTCCACCTTCAAGTACAATTCCGTATTCTTTTTCTAAATTGATTTGTAAGTCCATAAATCACCTCTGATTTTAATAATCTTCGTGGCAAAAAGAGAGCTTATTAGCTCTCTTTTGATACTTCTGATATGGATTTCACAAGACCAGCAAGATTTTGAATTTCTGATGGAATAATAATTTTTGTTGCTTTTCCATCTGCTGCTGCGATAAAAGCTTCATAGCTTTTTAGCTTAAGAACTGCTTCATCTGCACCAACTTCTTTTAAGAAACGAAGCCCTTCTGCATGTGCTTGTTGCACCTTAAGTATCGCATCCGCCTGACCTTCTGCTTCTCGAATCTGTTTTTCCTTTTCTGCTTCTGCGTATAAAATAGTCGCTTCTTTCATCGCCTCTGCTTCTAAAATTTTAGAAGCTTTTTTTCCTTCTGCAACGAGTACAGTAGAACGTTTCTCTCCCTCAGCAATAAGGATTGACTCTCTTCTCTCACGCTCTGCTTTCATTTGTTTTTCCATCGCGTCTTGAATTGCCGCTGGAGGAATAATGTTCTTCAATTCTACTCGATTCACTTTAATTCCCCATGGATCTGTTGCAATATCAAGTGCTGCTCGCATTTTGGTATTGATTATTTCTCTAGAAGTTAAGGTTTCATCTAGTTCCATATCTCCAATAATATTTCTAAGTGTAGTTGCTGTTAAATTTTCAATTGCCATAATTGGATTTTCAACCCCATAAGCAAATAGTTTTGGATCTGTAATCTGGAAAAACACTACCGTATCAATTCTCATGGTAACATTATCCTTTGTAATAACTGGTTGTGGTGGAAAATCTACAACCTGCTCTTTTAACACTACTTTTTTCGCAACACGGTCTACAAATGGTACCAAAAAGTGAATTCCCACCGACCAAGTTGCTAAGTAACCACCTACACGCTCTACAATCATAGCATGTGCTTGTGGCACAACCTTAATATTTCCAATAAAAATAAGTAACACAATAACTACGACTGCTGTAAAAATAATCAACTCCATCTTTTGTCCTCCTAAAATATAATATTAGTTATGTACTTGTCTCGCTTATTCTTGTTACAATTAATTTAACACCTTCTACCCGTTTTACTTCAACAATAGAATTCTCTTCTATGGTTTCTTCTGTACTCGATCTTGCGGTCCACTCTTGCCCTGCTATAATCAGTTTTCCTATTTCATTTCCATTGTCAATTGTTTGAGTGACTTTTGCTGTTTTTCCAATCAAACTATCAACATTTGTTTTTTCTTTTCCTACTTTTAAATATTTTATTGCAATTGGTCTTGTAAAAATCAAAAGTAAAGCAGAAACAATACCAAATACTAATATTTGTATAGGAAGACTTACATCAAACAGAGACAGTATAAATGCCACAAAGGCACCACCTGCAAACCAGATTGTCACAAAGGTCACTGTAGCAATTTCTGCTACGATTAATCCGATTAAAACTGCAATCCAGATAATAGATATCATGCTCCATCACCTCGCTCTCTTTTCTACATTATACCTCAACTCGATATGTGTTTCAAGAATAAGTTAGGAACGCTTATTCGTTTATTAGGTGCGTCTTTGTCTTGCAACTTCAAACATCAATACAGACGAAGCTACTGCTGCGTTTAAAGATTCTACTCCGCCAAGCATAGGAATTTTAATCCAATGGTCTGATTTGCTTGCCATTTCGTCCGTTAAACCATTTCCCTCGTTTCCAATTAAGAATCCGCATCCTTTTTTATAATTAAAATCTTCATAATTGGCTTCGCCTTCTAAATGCGCCGCATAAATTGTTATTTCATTCTTTTTTAATTCATTGATTGTACTTGATAAATCATCTGTGTATAAAAACGGAACTCTTAATATTGAGCCCATGGTTGAGCGAATTACCTTTGGATTATAGATGTCTGCAGTTGTATCATTCATAATAATGCCATTTGCTCCTGCACCCTCTGCTGCTCTTATAATTGTTCCAAGATTACCTGGATCTTGGATGGATTCTAGTACCATATAAAATCCGTATTTTTCTATCAGTTCCCCTAAGCGATATTGTTTTTGTTTTACCACTGCCAATATCCCTTGCGGTGTTTTTGTATCTGACAATGATTTAAAAACGTCATCTGACACGATTTCAATTTTGTCCACTTGATTAAAAAACTCACTTGCTTTTCCACTTTTTTCAAAGGATTCCGAAAGGAACAAGCTGTGAATATCTTTTTGTGGAATTTCAGAGCACATCCGGATTCCTTCTGCAACATAAAGGCCTTCTTCTCGTCTCATTTTTGACTTTTTCATAAGACCTTGAATATACCGAAGCTGTTTATTACTACTACTGGTTATCATATCTTTATCCTTTCTAAGTCCCTAATCCAAATGGCTTTTGATGCATCACTTGGCATACGCAAATCTCCTCTTGGAGATACTGCTACACTACCTACTTTTGGACCGTCTGGAAGGCATGAACGCTTAAACTGTTGTGTAAAGAATCTTTGATAGAATACCTTCATCCACTTTAGAATTATTTCTTTCTCATAAATACCAGCAAATGCATGTAGCGCTAAATAATATATTTTTGATGGCATATATCCATATCTAAGTACATAATAAAGGCAAAAATCATGAAGTTCATACGGCCCTACTAAATCTTCTGTTTTCTGTGCGATTTCTCCATCTTTTGGAGGTAATAATTCTGGACTAACTGGTGTATCTAGTACGTCAATTAAAATATCTCTAAGTCCTGGTTCCTCACAGGTATCTGCATAATACTGCACCAAATGGCGAACTAATGTTTTTGGAATTGAGCCATTGACCCCATACATCGACATATGATCTCCATTATAAGTTGCCCATCCTAAAGCAAGCTCTGACATATCCCCTGTTCCAATAACCATTCCACCTACTTGATTTGCAACGTCCATTAAAATTTGTGTTCGTTCCCTTGCTTGGCCATTTTCATAGGTAACATCATGAATGGATTCGTCATGACCGATATCAGAGAAATGTTGAAGTACCGATTCTTTTATACTGATTTCTCGTAATTTTGCCCCTAATGCTTTTGTCATTTCACATGCATTTTGATAGGTGCGGTCTGTTGTTCCAAACCCTGGCATCGTAATCGTATGAATTTGATTTCTAGGTATTGCTAAATAGTCAAATGCTTTTGCTATAACTAATAATGCCAAAGTAGAATCAAGTCCACCAGATATTCCAATCACTACCTGTTTACAACCTGTGTGTTCTAACCTTTTTCTAAGCCCCATCGCTTGTATTGTAAGTATCTCTTCGCATCGGCGCTCTCGATCAAGCTTATTTGTTGGAACAAATGGCTTTTGCTCAACTCTTCTTCTTAAATCTCCGCTTTGTAATGGATCTATCATTTGATCTAATGAGAATTCAATTTCAATATAACCGCTTTTATCGACTGCAGGAAATGTTGTAGTTTTTCTGCGTTCACTAACCAAGCGCTCCAAATCCATATCCACTACACAGAGTTCATTGGAAAATGGTTTTGTTTCTCCAAGGCAATTTCCATTTTCAGCGATAAGGTTATGACCTCCAAATACAAGATCTTGTGTTGATTCTCTGTTACCTGCATTTGCATACAAGTATCCACATAACAACCTTGCCGATTGTCCGCAAATCAAATCATGACGATAATCTTGCTTTCCAACAATCTCATCACTTGCAGAGCAGTTAGCAATTATAGTCGCACCTGCAAGGGCATGACGAATGCTTGGTGGATTTGGAACCCATACATCTTCACACACCTCTGCAGCTATAACTACGTCCTTCATTTCTCTACATCGAAATAATAAATTTGTGCCAAGGGGAATTTTTTCTCCATCAAAAGAAGTCATAACTGCTGACTCCATTCCTTTTACAAAATATCTCATTTCATAAAATTCACTATAGTTTGGTAAATTTACTTTTGGAACAAGACCTAAAAGTTTTCCATTACAAATCACTGCAATTACATTGTATAACTTGCATTCATGCTCCCAGGGCAATCCTAGCAACACAAGAATATTCCTACCTTCTGTAAACTTAACAATCTCTTTTAATTCATCTTTTACACTTCTTATTAAGGCGTTTTGTAGAAACAACTCATTGCATGTATACGCAGACAAACACAGCTCTGGTAAAACAATCAGATTTGCTCCTTCTACTTGTGCCTCCCTTATTGTTTCTTTTATCTTTTTGCAATTATATATAGGATCGGCCACTTCTACATTTGGTGTTGCAGTAGCCACACGAAAAAAACCGTATCTCATGAAAATACACTCCTTTTTTTATTTATCTCACAAACTTTAACTGATTATAGCATGTTCCCTATAAAAAAGAAAGATTTCACTTACTTTACTTTTTTGTAATTCTTAGGTAGAATAGGGGTACCCATTTATATTAAAGGAGCAATCAAATGAAAATATCAACCAAAGGACGTTATGCACTACGCATGATGATTGAATTTGGACTCAACCCAGAACAATGTACCAAAATCAGCCATGTTGCAACAAAACATGGAATTTCCGATAAATACTTAGAGCAAATTGTAATGATACTTAGTAAAGCAGGTTATGTAAAAAGTATCCGTGGTGCTCAAGGCGGATATATGTTAACAAAGAAAACAAAGGAATACACAGTAGGTATGATCCTGAGATTAACAGAAGGTAGTCTATCTCCTGTATCTTGTTTAAATGATGAAATAAACACCTGTGAAGAAGCCGGTAATTGTGTTACCTTAAATGTATGGCAGCAAGTAAAAGATGCTATCGACCAAGTTGTTGATCATGTTACATTAGCTGACTTAGTAGAAGAACAAAAAAAGCAACCAGATCAAAATTTGATGTAGGAGTTCATATGAATTTAAATGAATTTTCAAGAACAGAAATCGTTCTTGGCTTAGAAAACTGTAATGTATTAAAAGAATCTTGTATCGCTATTTTCGGAGTCGGAGGCGTAGGCTCCCATTGTATTGAAGCACTTGCACGATGTGGAATCGGACACCTTATTTTAATTGATAATGACACAGTAGCAATTACCAATATCAACCGCCAAAGTATTGCATATCATTCTACCATCGGTCAATATAAAACTCATGTGATGAAACAAAGGATCTTAGATATCAATCCGAATGCAACCGTTGATACGTTTGAAACATTTGTTTTAGCTGACAATCTAAACTCTATATTAGATCAATTTGAGCACATCGACTATATCATTGATGCAATCGATACGGTTTCTGCAAAAATAGCACTTGTAGAGTATGCGAATAATAAGGAAATTCCTCTTATTGCATCTATGGGAACTGGTAATAAAGTCCATGGAGAACTTTTTGAAATTACAGATATTTCAAAAACCTCTGTTTGTCCTTTGTGCCGTGTTATGCGAAAAGAGTTAAAAGCACGTGGTATCTATCGACTAAAAGTACTCTATTCCAAAGAAACGCCCAGAACTGCCCAGGTTTCTACTAATGAAATCAGTAACAAACGAGCAATTCCAGGCAGTATTTCTTTTGTTCCCCCTGTGGCTGGCTTACTTATCGCAGGAGAAGTCATTCGATCCATAACTAGGGAAACTTAAGTCAATCATACAATAACTATTCTACCTTGTCCCATATAAACTGTGGGACATTTTCTTTTAATGCATACATATATTCCATATTACCATCTTTCTTTACTATTTCTACAAAAATAACTTCATGGTCATTCCCTATCACAAACTGATAAAATATTTCTCGGTCAAGAACAGCACCAAACGCTTTCACTTCATCAACCTGATCAATAACAATTTGGTTATATTCATTTGAAGCCAATCCAAGTTCCCACGAATCGAACTGAATCTGTAAAATATCTGCAGCTTCTACTTTTGAATCCATGGTAATTCCATAAGACTCTAACAAGGCCAATGTTTTAACAAAAGAAGGGTAAACCGGATTTTTCTCCTCAAGTAAAGGATTATACGAGTTGCTATTTTCCTGAATCCGATCAATCATTACCTCTTGTTCAAAGGTTTCAAAATACAAAATACCAACAGCTGATTCTTTTGATGCTTGCTCATAGGTAAGCTCATAAAATTCTTCTTGATATGTTGAGAGGATTTCACTTCTATCTTCCTGAGATAAATTTTCAATTAAAACTGTACTATCTCCATTTCCTGTATAGATATTCGCTATATTATCTGGTTCTTTATTAAACACAGGAAACGCACCATACTTGTACTCATTTTGACTAAATATTTCAACTAGTAATTCCTTCGCTTCTCCTAATGGTAATGTATATACACGGTACACAGATCTACCATTTTTCAGTTCATATTTTATTTCAAATCGTTCTACTTCATTATCATAAGAATCATTTGTATGTTGTGCTGCAATTCCTTTTTTTGCTAACTCATACATATTATCAAACTCTGTCACTTCCATCCATTCAAATACATAATCACGATCATCCATGTAATTCCACCCATAATCACCATGATTTAGTGGTGTTCCGTAAGAAACAACCCAACCATTTAGTCCACCACCATTCATTGCCATAGACTGAATTTCATCCTTTTCAGGGATATAGCTATCATAACCAATTAAATCAATTTTGATTCCTAAAAAGATTAAAACAGAAACTGCGATTACTATGACTCCATGGCGCTTTGCAGCAAATAATCTTTTAAAATCAAAGTGATAAATGATTTGAAGAATGCAATGTGAAATAATCGCTCCACATACAACCCCAAATACACTCCAAGCCGTTGACTCTGTCATAGAATAAAACATGAGTCCGAAAAACAGAGAAACATATATGGTAATCAGTGTTCCAAATATCATCTTAGAAACTTCAAATGCCATTGCTTTTCCAGCCATTTCGGAATTTCTTACCTTGTGCAACCAACCACCTACTATGAAAAAGACAAGTACACTTCCTACTACAAGTAAGTAGTGAGTTACACCTTCTGGTTCTCCATTTGTAACCGATATTATATAATCTGTTATTGGGGAAATTCGATATAATTTATCCCATACTTCGCCCATACCGTAGCTGTAGTATGTATCAAAAGATAATTGGATAATTCCTTCAATCAAAGCTGTTCCCATTGGAACAAGAAAGGTTAAAAACACGCTTCCAAGCAATCCAATTATCATATTTCCAGTCAAGATTACAGCAACTATAACAAGAGAATAGATCAATTTAAAATATAACATATGAAAACACATTCCGATTGCTGCAGTACTAACTGCCACACCAATAGGAAGCCCATTAAATACTGCAACAAACACTCCAAGTGTAAGCATAATAATATAAGGCACTCCAACTATAATGGCTCCACTAACCCAATTTACAACATATATTACTTCTCGTGGAATAGGTAGTCCGTGATAAAAATCAACACGTTTCTTTGTATGCAGATAAGAAAAACTATTACACCCTAGTAAAACAGCAAACATAATCATAAGTGTTATCATCATTCCAGAGTCCATTGACAGCCAATTAAGTGCCTCTCTTTCATATATTTCTGCTATATCTGCTATACTTCTATAGTTCACTCGAATTGATTGTGCTATAAGAGCTAATCCAATTGGGAATACAAAAAATAATATAAGAGAAATAAGTGCAATTGCCCAAACCTTTCTCTTTAGATTTTCTTTCAGCAAACTCACTCCTAACGATATATTATTTGTCAAAGATAAGGTTTTTGATGTCATACCCTGCCACCTCCGTTTCACTAATAAAAATTTCTTCTAAAGATAATGGTAACATTTCATAAAAAATAGGATCTAATGCTTCCATTTTTTCTCGAATTTCATCTGCTGACCCACGTATCGTTAATGTCACTAGTTTTCCACGATTTTCTTGTTTCACAATCTCAAACCCAGATAGATCTTCTTCTTGATTTAAGATGCATTGCACTCTGTGAATACATAGTTTCATTTCATCCAAATCCTTGCTCAGTAAAATTCCCCCTTTATGAAGCAAACCGACATGATCGCAGATATCTTCCAATTCTCTTAAATTATGAGAAGCAACTACTGGAGTTAATCCTCTCTCTTCAATTTGTTTTGCAAAAATACTTTTCACAGCCTGTCGCATCACTGGGTCTAATCCATCAAATGTTTCATCACAAAACAAATACTCTGTATTTGCACATACCCCACACGCTATGGATACTTGCTTTTTCATTCCTTTTGAAAATGTATTAATTTTTCGGTTTGGATCTAGTCCAAAATTATTTAGTAGTTTATTAAACTGTTCTTTATCAAATTGTCTATATATTTTACTATAAAAATCTCTCACCTCTACTGGAGTCGCATTGGAAAAAAAATGTTGATCGTCAGAAATATAAAAAATTCGTTCTTTCATTTTAATATTTTCAAAAATATCTTCTCCATCTACCGTTACATTTCCTGATGTAGGTTTTAAAATTCCGGATGCTAGTCTTAGGAATGTACTTTTCCCAGCTCCATTGGTTCCAATCAACCCAAATACATTTTGAGGTTTAATTACAGCTGTAACCTGATCTACGGCCATAATATCATCAAATTTTTTTGTTAATTTATTTGTTTGAATCATTATTTCATTCCTCCTCTCTATAAGTCCTTTCAAGTATATTCACAACTTCGCTTTTTGTAATCCCTAGCATATTTCCTTTTTCAAAATGTACATGCAGTTCCTTTAATAATTTTTCTTTTTCTAATTGTTTTAGCGTTTCAATACTCCCAATAAAACTTCCTCGCCCTTTTACTGAATAAATAATCCCTTTTTCTTCTAGTCTTGCATATGCTCTTTGAATGGTATTGGGGTTAATGGATAGTTCCATTGCTAGATTTCGCACAGATGGCATCTGGCTATCCTCTTCTAAAACATTTAGTAAAATCAATTCTTCTAATCTCGACTCTACCTGCTCATATAATGGCCTGCTATCTTTATAATCAATTCGAATCATGAATTCCCTCCTTTCTTTAACTGTATCAATACTCTTAATACACTTATAACACAATATCAAAATCTTTGCAATAAAAAAAGTGAGTTTTTTTTAATTTACTCACTTTTTAAGATTAATGTAAGATTATTTTTTCAATTGTTGGGTTAATCGCTTCATTTCCTTCGCATTTTCAACAACTGCTGTTGTAATTTCAATTCCACCTAATAGTCTTGCTAATTCTGTAATGCTCTCTTCATCCGATAATTTTGTTATTTTTGTAGATGTTTTTCCTTGGGAAACAGATTTTTGAATTTCAAAATGTTGATCTGCCATTGCCGCAATCTGTGGCAGATGTGTGATACAAATCACCTGATGATTCTTTGCAATAATACCTAGTTTTTCTGATACTTTCTGTGCAGTACGACCACTAATTCCTGTATCAATTTCATCAAAAATAAGTGTTGGTATTTCAACTCCGTCAGCCAGTATCGTTTTAATTGCCAACATAATCCTAGAAAGTTCTCCTCCTGATGCAACTACCCCTAATGAACGTCTAGGCTCTCCAGGATTGGTAGAGATGACAAATTCAGCTCGGTCATATCCATTCGCTGTATAATGATCCAACTGCTGTATTTCTACTTGAAAATCAACTTCCAAAAAGTTTAAATCGCGTAAAGATTGTTCTATGGATTTTGCTAGGATTGGAGCATATTCTTTTCTACATTTTGACAACTGCTCACAAGATTGTTTCAAGCGTTCTTCTGAATCATAAAATTGCTTCTCTAAATCAGCTCGATATTCATCGAAATGTTCTAGCACTTCTAATCTTTTTTGTTTTTCTTGCAATAAATTTGATAGCCCTTGTGCATCAATGCCATATTTGGACTGAATCGAACGAATAGAATCTAAACGATTTTCAATTTGCATTAAAGATTCTTCATCAAAGTCAATTTGGTTTAAATACAATTCCATTTCATGTTTCACATCATTGATTAGTGATTCAATTTGATAGCACTGTTCTTGATAACTTTCGATCTGTTTATCATAAGAAACCACATCACTCAAATAGCGAATCCAATGGCTAATGCCATCATAATCAAGTGCTTCTCTTGTTTTATTTAACCCTTGAGCAATTTTTTTTACATTTGCATGCATATGATATTGCTTACTCAATTGCTCTTCTTCTCCCACTTTGATATCGACTTCTTCTAGTTCTCCAATTTCAAAGCGAAGAAAATCCATCTCTCTCCTTCTGCTCTCTAAATCTTGATTTGCTTCCGAACATTTCTGTTGTAGCGATTGATAGGTTTGATATTCTTCTTTTACCGTTTTTTTATGGGTCCCTAAGCTTGATTTTGCATAGAAATCTAGAATTTCAAGATGTTTGGATACATAGAGGAGTGATTGATGTTCATGTTGCCCATGGATATCTAATAAAAGGCTTGTAACATCTTTTAATTTTCCTACCGTTACTGTTTCATCATTAATTTTACTAATGCTTTTTGTAGCAAATATTTTTCTAGCGACAATTACCATACCATCTTCATTTACACAAACATCCTGCTCTCGTAGTTGGTTTCGCTTCTCTTCTTCTACAAAAAATATTAATTCTACAAAGGCAAACTCCTCCCCTGCTCGAATCATATCTTTTGATGCTTTTTGCCCTAAGGCAAGATTAACAGAACCCATGAGTATCGCCGGTCCTGCTCCTGTTT
>CAYJKD010000079.1:0-11201 GCA_964370595.1 uncultured Lachnospiraceae bacterium | reverse complement strand
ATCTGCAATAACCAGTATTAAAACATACTATGGTATTAATATAGATAAAGCTTTTCTTTGTATTATACTATTCTTATTTTATAAGTGAAGTAACATTATTCCCCTATGTCATCATATGCTTTTTGATAATAAACAAACAATTCTTCGTAATTATAAGATTTTACATATGCAAGATATTCATTCCATTTTTCATCGTCGTGAATATCAAATTCACCAGTCATAAATTTCGCTGAATATTCTTCAACTGCACTCTTAATTGCTGTTTCCATGATGGAAATTTGCTGTACATCGTCAGCGGAAAAACTTAATTTAGGTACTTCTCTTGGGTCTTCTGCATATGGCGCATATTCTTTATTTGCATCATAAATTTGCATCTCTTCTGGTGTTGGCACTAGTGACTGCGCCAAATCTGTAGAGAAATATGTTGTAGAGCATCTTGCCCAACCTGTATTTCCAAAATACTCATGTTCTTTGTCCAGTGTTAGTGCTTGGAATGTAGCCTGTTCTCCGTTGTAATCTTTTATACCCTCATCCGCTTCTTTTACAGAAACACCTACTGGTCCATAGATGGATTCAAATGCACCTTGTGGGGAATGTAGGTAATCAAACATTCTAACAGCCACTTCTGGATTTTCACATTCGGATGTAATTAATACTCCACTTGCTTTATTATATAGGTTACTTGTTGTAAAAGGTGTTGCACGGTTACCATCTTCACCCTCTAGCGGTGGGATAGCAACATAAGTCAAACGCCCTTCTTCTATAGGCTCATGATATGTAAGGCTGGCAGGGTTTGTCTCTGCAATAACACCCATTTTACCACCTGGGATACTATTAGTTGTAATTCTTGTATTTCCTTTGTATGTCCAAGCATCTGGGTCAACCAAATCTTCCTCCCATAGGCTGTTCAGATATTTCAAACCTTCTCTGTAACCATCAGTAATAAATGCTGGTTTTACCTGTCCATCTTCCAAATATTGCATATAAGGTGCACCTGTGGTGTTGGAGCAATACTGGAATGGAGTCATAAGATTATAGATACCTTTTCCGGAAAATGACAATGGATATTCATCATTAGGGTCTCCGTTTCCGTTTGCATCATTATCTCTAAATGCGATTAACACTTCTTTTAGCTCCTCTGGAGTGTTTGGCATCTCAATATCCAGTCTTGTCAACCATTCCTCATTGATCCATAGTTTTAAAGGATATAGAGAGAGTGGTCTGCCTGGTTGATAGTTGGGGATTATATATGTTTGTCCATCATCCATTTTTAAGAACTCTTTAAGCTCTGGATTATCAGTTAATGTTTGTTTAATATGTACAGAACTGTTTTCCAAATAGTCATCAATAGGTGTAATCAGTTCTTGATTTGCCCATTTTTGAATGTCTATTTGACTCATACCATTAAAACAAGCAAATGTATCAGGAACATCAGCGGACATAAAGGATAGGTTTACTTTTTCTTTATAAGAGTTGTTTGGTGCATATAGAAATTCCAAATTAACACCTGTCATTTCCTCCATCTTATGAGTCATGGCATTCTGCGTCATATCAACGTTATCACCAAAGTACATCATTGTTAATGTGACATCTGAATCTTCAGCCACAATTGGGTATTCTCCAGGTTCTGAAATAATAACAGAGTCATGTTCAAAATCGTCTTCTTTAGCATCTTCCTTATCTGCTGTTGATGTAGAAGCTGCTGTTGAAGGAGCTTTGCTTGACTCTTCTGGTGGTGTATCACCAGAACATGCGGTGAAAGAAGATACAATCAGTGACATTGCTAGTAAAGTTGTTAGTAAAGTTTTACGATTTTTCATTTGTTTTCCTCCTTATATTTTAAAGAAGTATTGTCTTCTTTATGGATGTAATTTATATTTTCTATTATCTAAATTCACATATACTGTTGCTTTGCAGTTTTCAAACGAACTACAAGGCAACATGTGTGAACTGCATATTATCCTTTCAGGGAACCAACCATAATACCTTTTACAAAGTACTTTTGAACAAAAGGGAATATAATCAGTACAGGAATTAGTGAAATAAAGATTGCGGCATATTTCATACCTTCTAATGTCGCCATATAATCTAAGCCTTTTGTTTCAAACAATGACTCATCTACAGACGAAGACATATCTTGCAACATACCCCTAACAACATACTGCAACGAGTAATAATCAGGATTTGTTATATAGTAAAGCGTTGTGGAGTATTCATTCCATTTACCAACACCCTCCCACAGAACAATAATAGCGATTACAGGAACTGCAAGTGGAATAACAATTTTAAACAATATGTGATAATCATTTGCACCGTCAATGGCTGCCGCTTCTCTCATTTCTTGTGGAATATTGGATTTTATGTATGTTCTTACAATGATAACATTATAAACAGCAACAAGTCCATGGATAATCAAAATTGTTCTTGTGTCAATAAGATTTAGATCTCTTATTTGCAAATAGGTTGGAATTAGTCCTCCGCTAAATAGCATGGTAAAGGTATATAAAAACATTACTACTCTACCGCCGGGCAAATTTGGAATAGAAAATGCGTATCCTGCCATAATGGCTAACGCCACGGACAATGTTGTACCTACAACAGTATAGAACAAGCTATTCATAAAACCTGTGACCAATTGGCTTTCTTGTAGAACCCATTCAAAGGACTCCAGAGTGAAACCTACTGGGATGAACCATACATCTCCTTGCAAAACAGCCATAGGATCACTGACAGCCATAGAAACTACATGGAGAATGGGGAAAGTAACAAGGATACCTGCTAGAATTACAATAACGAAAACCAAAGCCTCAAATGCTGCTCCATTATCGTCTATTCCATTCTTTTTTCGTGTTAATATTCTCATTTTTAATTATCCTTTCAATCAAAATTATTCTTCAGCTTACCACAAACTGGTTTCACTTACTTTTGCAGAAATTTTATTAACAGTAATAATTAAAATCAGTGAAACTACAGATTTGAATAAACCTACAGCTGTTGCAAATTCATAACTCATATTACCAAGACCTATTTTATATACATAGGTATCAAGTATCTCTGATGTAGCCAGATTGAAAGGATTTTGTAGCATATAAGCTTTCTCAAATCCAACGTTTAGCATACGGCTAACATTCATAATAAGCATGATGATTAGTGTAGGTGCTATACCTGGTAGGTCTATGTGCCAAATTCTTTTCCAAATACTGGCACCGTCCATTCGTGCTGCCTCATGTGGCTCTACGCTTACACTAGCAAAAGCAGCTACAAACATGATTGATTGATAACCCGCATTTTGCCATACACCGGAATATACATATACGTGTCTAAACATCCCTGGGTCTGTCAAAAAGTCTACTGAGCCAATACCCACTAATTCCAAAACAGAATTTATAATTCCTGTATTGGCAAGCATCATGTCTAAAATACCAACCATGATAACTGTTGAGAAAAAGTGAGGAATATAGGATAACATCTGTACAGACTTTCTCAGCTTGAGGCGTCTACAATAAGTAAATGCAAGCGCAAGCCCTACAGCAAAAATTTTGTTCACTATCAGTGTGTAAAAGCTGATAACAATTGTATTAATGATTAGTTTTGAAAAATCTGGAGAACTGAAAAATAGTTCAAAATGTTTAAATCCAGCCCAAGGACTTCCCCATATACCATCTTTAAGATTGAAATCTTTAAATGCTAAGGTTATACCCGCCATTGGGATATAGTTAAATATAATTAGATATATGGTTGGTATTACTAACAGTAGATATATTCTCCAATGTTTTTTAAGAACAAAACTCAAAGATTTTTTTTTGTATGTTAAATCATTTTGTTCTACAGCTAAAGACTTACTTTTCATTTCATTACCCCTCTTTTAATTTATTTGTTTGTATTATAGCAAGTTGTAACTAGTAAATTCCTATGTTGACTATACTTTAACTTTGGTTAAATCCAAACGTTTGTACCTTGTGTAAAAAGAAATGAAGCGCAATACGAAATCTGTACCTAAACATAAAAATACGCCATATATGCCTAAATTAAACTGTTCAATGAGTATATATGTACAAGGCACTTTTATACACCAAGAAAGCAAAATATCTGTCCACATAACATACTTTACATCTCCAATGCCTCTCAAGACACCCACGAGTACTCCTTGCAATGATGCAAATGGTAAGATTACACCTAAAATTCTTAGAGTACTTGAGGTTAGCTTGATTACCCCTTCTGTATCTGTATATAAACTTGCTAATACTTCAGGGAATACTAAAAATGCCATAGCAATTATCAATGAATATCCAATGATACACTTAAACGTATATCGTACAATTTCTGAAACGTCTTCATACTTCTTTTCTCCAATTTTTTGCCCCACCAGTGTTGTTGATGATAAAGAAAATCCAGTATTGACAAAAACGATTACCGAGTAGATAGCCATGGTTATCTGATATGCCGTTGTGGATTCAACATCCAATTTATATATAAAAAACTGAAATAGGATTGTAGACCCATTGATAACCGCTTGTTCTATCATGGATGGAAAGCTTATGCGTAGTACTCTTTTAATATCTCCTCCAATGGGTTTGAAATACTCTTTTTTAACCTCGATTTTATTCTTACCAAAGAATAAAATCAGCATAGATGTTATTCCTGTTAAAGAACGAGAAAGCAACATGGATATTCCTAAACCAAGTACTCCCATCGCTGGTATCTGAATAAAGTAAAAATCCACCCCTAATGCCAATACAATGGTTAATATTACATTTATAATATTAAAGGTAGCTGATACATAAAAAGGAGTTCGTGCATTTCCTGTACCTCTCCAATAGCTATTAATAAGTATTGAGGTAAAAAATAGTGGAAGCGCCAGTGTATAAAGAACTAAATATTGGTTTGCATATTCTTTTACCTGTTGTGATGCTTCGCCAAGGTATATGTCCACCACAAAATTTGTATTGCATATAATGAATCCACAAATGACGACGACGGTAATAAATCCAGAAAGTAATAGTTGACATAATAGGTTATCTATATATTTTCTATCCTTATTTCCATAACTTCTAGCAATTACAACATTTGTTCCTATTGAAAATGCAGTGAATAGCGCAATGATTAAGTTAATTAATGTATTGATAGGTCCTACTGCTGAAATTTCATTATCTCCAAGATTGCTAAGTATAAGTGGAGAAACAATGTTCATTATAGAAACAAAAAGTTGTTCAAACACCACAGGTATAGTAAAAGCAAGAATATTTTTTTTTAGAAGTTTGTTGTTTACTTCTTCCAAGTGACTTTTTCCTTTCAAATTTTTTTGATTGCCATGTGCTTAGTATACTTGTGATTTGATTACTTTTCAACTTGCACTTTGTTTAAATGCCTACATTTTCTTTGATAATGTTGCAACCATATTTTTTTATTTGTTCATAATTTTTAAAAAAATCCACATATATGCGATTTAACCATTAAAATTGCATATATTGCTAACCATATAATAAAACTAGTTTCTTGTTATTAAAGCGTAATAAAGACTGTTTTCTGAAATTTTACTCGGTCGATTCAATACTTATCATAGCCTAAAGATATATCAAATATCTTTTTGAAATTCGCAAAAAAACTCATAAATAAAAAAATAGCTACTTAAATAAATTTGGTGATTTAATCAATAAGAATATGATTATATAAAAACATATTACTTATTGAAGATTATCTCTTTCCATTATATACTGATTTTAAAGAAAATTTGTGAAAGGAAATTTATATTATGAAAATTGGATTTTTAGCATTATGTTTAGGGAATATGCCCCTAAAGGAAAAGTGCCGTTGGGCGAGTGAAAATGGGTTTACCTCTATGGAGATTCCTTGTTGGCCCACCGATTCAGGCAGACCTTTTACCGACATTGATGTAGCTACTTTAACTCAGGAAAAGGCAGATGAGATTAAAGAGTATTTAAAAGAATATAATATAACGATTACCAGTCTTTCTTATTATGATAATAACCTGTATGCCGATTTAACAGAGAGAAAAAAAGTAAATGACCATGTAATGAAGTGTATTGATGCTGCTGAGATGTTGGGAGCTGGTATGGTTGGAACATTTGCAGGACGCAACCTAGACAAAACACCCGAAGCAAGCCTTGATGATTTCGAGGAAGTGTTTGGAAAACTGGTGGCATATGCAGAAAGCAAAAATATTAAAATATGTTTAGAAAACTGTATTCAAGATAATAATGGTATTCCTGCAAATCTGGCTCATTCCCCAGAAATTTGGACAGAACTTTTTAAAAGAGTGCCATCAAACAATTTAGGTCTCACTTTTGACCCTTCTCATTTAGAAGCACAACTGATTGACTCTATCAGTTTGTTAAGCCAATTTAAGGATAAGATTTTCCAATTTCATGCAAAAGATGTATCTGTAAACAAAATGGCTATCAATCGTTATGGCGCTTATAACCGTCAACTAGGTGAAGGTAGGCGTGCTGGTTACTGGGGATTTCGTATGCCCGGCGACGGAAACTTGGACTGGGCTTTTGTATTTGAAAAATTGCGTGAAATAAATTATGATTTTGTTGCAACAATAGAATATGCTTATCCTGCTCCTGATGGTACGCAGGACAAAGTTAAAGGACAATTATTAGAGTCTAAACGACACATTGAACAATTTATCTAAAGAAAGGCCTAATTTATGAAACTAAGATATGCTTGTATAGGGACTGGAAGAATTGCCAAACTAAAACATTTGAAACCATACTACAATTCTGCTGATATTGAAATAATTGCTGTTTGTGATAGCAATAAAGATGCTGCAGAAGCTGTTGCAAAAGAATTCAATGTACAAAATGTATACACAGATTATAATGAGATGTTTGAAAAAGAAACTTTGGATATTGTTAGTATCTGTACCCCTACTTTTTTACATCTACCTATGACAAAAAAAGCTTTTGAATGTGGAGTAAATGTACATCTGGAAAAACCTGTAGCGCTAAATCAAGAGGAGGCAACAGAGGTTATTCGTCTTAAAAAGCAGTATAACAAAGAATTACTTGTGGCTTACAATAACAGATTTACCAACCAAACATATTTTATTAAAAATCTTATTGATAATGGTGAGCTCGGTGAAATTTATCACATCCGTTGTGGTTGGAGACGTCAGCGTGGGCTACCTGTTGGTTGGTTTTTAAATAAAGATTTAGTTGGTGGTGGAGCACTATTCGATTTGGGTATACATATTATAGATTTGATGCTGTATTATCTGGGTTATCCGGAGATTTCTGCTGTTTCTGGTCAAACCTATTCTAAACTAGTTGATAAAATATGCCAAAAAGATAATCCAACTGTAGAGGATTTGGCTGTAGGATTATTAAGGCTAAAAAATGGCGTTACTGTGGATTTTGATTTTTCCTACGCTTCCCACTTTGACGGAAACTATAATTACTATGACATTTTGGGTACAAAAGGTGGTATCAGATATAAGCAAGGTGAAATTACCCTTATTTCCGATGTCGGAGAAAAAGTTATAAACACTACGCCTGATATTAACTTTGAAACACAGCCTATGAATGAATTTGAGCATTTTATAGCTCTTGTTAAAAAAGAAGTTGAGCCTGTAGTAAAAGATAGTGAAGTAGAAACTTTGATGAAACTACTCGATGCCTTCTACCTATCTGCAGAGAAAAATGAAGAAGTGAAACTATAATAAATTACAAATTATGTTATTATACTGTACTGACCAAAAGTTTCGATTATATGGTCGAAACTTTTGGTGTCTTTATAGTTTATAGTGATACTAAAGGGAGCGATTTTGACTATGAAAAATATATCCTTAAATAACACATGGTTCGTTCACGAAGGACTTTTAAGCTTACTAGACTGCACTGTATTCAACTTTAATAAAAGCACTGGATACAAATGTACGTTACCTTGTGACATTCACGAACCGCTTATTGAGAATAATATTATAAAAGACCCCGTTTTGGCAACCTACAGTTTTGACGGTGAGTGGACAGCAGGAAAATCATGGTGGTTTACTAAAACTTTTCATTCTGATGAAGTAGACCTATCAGATGATGTTATAGAGTTGGTTTTCGAACAACTAGATACCAATGCCATGATTTATCTAAATAAACAACTGATAGGCAGTCATCAAAATGTACATGCCCCCTTTGTTATGGATATAAAAGAGTATATTATACATGGTGAGAATACTCTAACAGTGCGTCTTACATCAGGATTAGAGCTTGTAGAGGATAATCAACTTTCAGAGATGGAAATTTTTATATGCACAGAAAGAAATATCCGAGTGCGCAATAAAGTGGATGCAAGAAGAGCATATGTAAGACACCCGCAATATAGTGTTGGTTGGGACTGGGGGCCAAAAGCTGTTACCTGTGGTATTACAGGCAACGCATATTTAAGATGCTATAAATCCGCTGCTATTCGCGAGGTTTATGTCACTACAAAGTCTATTGGTGAAACTGCCAAGCTTGAAGGCTATGTTAATATTGAAAATTTCGACTATATCTCCACAAAAAATTCCAATATTAAAGTGGAAATATCCTATGATAATACGGTGATAGATACCTTTGTTTGTGAGAATTTGCTCCTTACTTCGGGAAATAACTATCTAGGTTTCACGTTAAGTGTTGACAATCCTAAACTTTGGTGGCCACGTGGATATGGTGAACATCCTCTATATTCTGTAAAAGCAACTTTGATGTGTGAGGGTAATCAAGATATATACCCTGAATTTACCTTTGGTATTAAAACTGTCACAATAGATACTTCTATTATTAAAGAGGGCGAGCGTGCCTTTACATTTATTATAAATGGCGTGCCAATTTTTGCAAAAGGTAGCAACTGGATTCCATCAGATTCTATTTATACACGAGTAACAGACGAAAAATATATTGCGCTTATTAACGAAGCTGTTGAGGAAAACTTCAATATGCTCCGTGTTTGGGGCGGTGCAGTATATGAGCATGATATATTCTATAACCTATGTGACGAAAACGGGCTTATGGTTTGGCATGATTTCATGTTCGCTTGTGCGGCTTATCCAGACCACGAGCAATGGTTTAGACAGTTGGCATACGAAGAAATGGATTACCAAACAAAACGTTTGAGAAATCACGCAAGCCTTGTGATTATCACAGGAAACAATGAATGTCATCAGATGTTTAGCACCACAAGAAAAGCATCGTTAAGACGGCAAAAACAATTTGGTTTATATATCACAAATAACATGGCAAAAGAAATAATGTATAAAAACTGCCCGAATATCCCTTACTGGAATAGTTCTCCCTATGGTGGTGAGCTTGCAAATGGTAGCACCGGTGGTGATATACATTTCTGGAAGGATGGGTATATGCACCCTGACATTGCTGTGCGTATTGACCCTAAAACTTATGATACCATAACCGCAAAGTTTGTTTCAGAATATGGGCATGTGGGACCTTGCTGTATGGAAACTATAAAAGAGTATTTTGATGGCAATCCCGTTGAGATTGATAGTGAGATATGGACACACCATGCAAATCAATATGAAAAAGATACTGTACTTGCTGGCATCGTCAAGCACTATTTAGAACCTACCGAAATAATAAGCGTTGATGATTATGTGTTTTATGGTGGCATCGTTCATAATTTAATGCTCGAATATTCTCTTGAATCAATAAGATTCAAGGACTACTGCGCTGGTGCACTTTATTGGATGTTTAATGATGCATGGGGCGAAATTGGCTGGACTACTCTTGACTATTATTTACGCAGAAAACCTTCTTTTTACGGAGTAAGACGTGCTTTTGCACCTGTTAAATTAATCCTACGCCAGCTTGATAACAAAGTTGTTTTGCAAGGTTGCAACGATACGAATAAAAAAGTTTCTATGAAAGTGAGATATGGTTACGTCTCGTTTGATGGTACTATTGACAATACCCAAATAATAGAGGTTGAGTTGTTGTCACACACACGTACATATCTGTATGAATCTCCAATTCCTGATTACGACTTTTTCAGTGGTACAATAATCGCCCAACCTGTTTCTCAGCCATATGATACCGCTACTTTGAAAATGCATGATTTTAAAAATCTAAATATTCCAAAGGCTGGTGTTAAAATTGAAAAAATAACTCAAGATGGCGAAAATGTTATCCTTACACTTTCAGCAGAAACATATCTGCATGCTGTGCATATAAAGGGCAATGCCAAATGCAGTGATAATTATTTCGACCTCTATCCAAATGAAACAAAAACAATAGTTATTGAAAAAATGCAGTGCAAAGATATAATCGTTGATAGTATTAAATAAAAAATATAACCCCCGAGATGTTATGCCTTCGCAAACATCTCGGGGGTTTCTATGGATAATCAAAGTTTTAGATTAGCTTAATTTTTGCCTTGTGAGGTAATATACCAGTCTGGTTGTGCAATTCCTTTTCGCAGTTCAGGACCTACCATATTGGTATAAGGATATTTTTCAAAACGACAATCCTGTTCAGTCACTCGGTAATCATTTTGCTCTACTAAAGTGCTCATTAATTTATTATGCAATTCTTCTTTAATCTCTAAATATTCCAACCGCATTGCCACGTTATTAATTGTAGATTTATCTTTTCTCAAATCATAGAGTTCTTCTTTTGGACGTTTACCCATGCCTAAATGGTAATATTTTTTGTAGTCCTCACTGTTTCTGTTCCAAATCACCCATGCCTTTGTAGGGCTGGCATCCATATCTGGAAATACAATATTAGAATTTGTTTGTAACTGTTCATATGTTATATCACAATCTGGTTCATCTAAACCATATGGACTTCCCATTGGCCAGCGGTCTGGTTCGAAATTAATAATATATAAGTAATCTTTGGTGCAAATTGCACGTTGTGGGTAAGGCAAATATCCATCACGAGCACAGTCCACATGACGCTCTCTGCCTATGACAGCAAAGGTTCGTTCTTTTTCTATCTGCCCACTTTTATCACTCAGTAATATGTTTTTCAGGCTTTTGGCTGTCATTCCTTCCGGTATTGATACTTCTGCCATATCTAAAAATGTTGGCGCTAAATCCATGATATTAACCACATCATCAACTACTCTACCAGATTTTATTACAGATGGATAGCGCATCAGTAAAGACACTTCGTAACCAAGTGAGTAAAGATTACATTTCCCTCGTGGCATACCCGGGAGACCATGGTCGCCACTCACCACAAACAGTG
>CAYJKD010000078.1:2895-11306 GCA_964370595.1 uncultured Lachnospiraceae bacterium | reverse complement strand
ATTTTGGACACCAAACAAGAAGATGGAACCCTAAAATGGCTCCATATATCTACACAGAGAGAAATGGTATCTATATTATCGACCTACAAAAATCAGTAGGAAAAGTTGACGATGCTTATAATGCAATTTCAGAAGTTGCATCAAACGGTGGAACAATTCTTTTCGTAGGTACTAAAAAACAAGCTCAAGATGCAATTAAGTCAGAAGCAGAGCGTTGTGGAATGTACTTTGTAAACGAAAGATGGCTTGGAGGAATGTTAACAAACTTCAAGACAATCCAAAGCAGAATCAAAAGATTAAAAGAAATCGAAGTAATGTCTGAAGATGGTACATTTGATGTATTACCTAAAAAAGAAGTTATCGAAATTAAAAAAGAGTGGGATAAACTAGAGAGAAACTTAGGTGGAATTAAAGATATGAAAAAAGTTCCAGATGCAATCTTTATTGTAGACCCTAAGAAAGAAAGAATCTGTGTTCAAGAGGCTCATACTTTAGGAATTCCTCTTATCGGAATTGCAGATACAAACTGTGATCCTGAAGAATTAGACTATGTAATTCCAGGTAACGATGATGCAATCCGTGCAGTAAAATTAATCGTTGCTAAAATGGCAGATGCTGTAATTGAAGCAAATCAAGGAGAGATTTTAACTGATATGGCAGATGTTTTTGAAACAACAGAAGCTGTTGTGGAAGAAACTCAAGAAGTTTAATTTTAAGATAACGGAGGAAATTAATAATGGCAGTAACTGCAGCAATGGTAAAAGAATTAAGAGAAACAACCGGAGCAGGAATGATGGATTGTAAGAAAGCACTTGCTGAAACTGATGGCGACATGGAAAAAGCAGTTGATTTTCTTAGAGAAAAAGGATTAGCAGGAGCAGCTAAAAAAGCTGGTCGTGTTGCAGCAGAAGGAATGGTTGTAACTGCATTAGCTGATGATGCAAAAGAAGCAGTCGTTGTAGAAGTAAATGCTGAAACAGACTTCGTTGCTAAAAATGAAAAATTCCAAACATTTGCTTCTGATGTTGCATCTCAAGCACTTAAAACAAAAGCAGACTCTGTAGAAGCATTTATGACAGAGCAATGGGAAAAAGATCCTAGCTTTACAGTTCAAGAAGCTTTGGCATCTCAAATTTCTATCATTGGCGAAAATATGAATATTAGAAGATTTGAAAAAATTGCTGTTGAAAGCGGTTTTGTAGCTTCTTATATCCATGCTGGTGGAAAAATTGGTGTTCTTATTGAAGTTGAATCAGATGTAGTAAATGATGAATTAAAAGAAATGGCTAAAAACGTAGCAATGCAAGCAGCTGCTCTTAAGCCAATCTATACAAGCAGAGATGAAGTTGATGCAGACTACATTGCGAAAGAAACTGAAATCTTAACAGTTGCAGCTAAAAACGAAAAGCCAGATGCAAATGATAATATCATTGGCGGAATGGTAAAAGGACGTATTGCGAAGCAATTAAAAGAGATCTGTTTATTAGACCAAGTATATGTAAGAGCAGAAGATGGAAAACAAACTGTTGGTGCATATGTAGAAGCTACAAGCAAAGCAGCTGGAGCAAATGCAAAAGTTGTTAAATTCGTTCGTTTCGAAACTGGTGAAGGTATCGAGAAGAAAGAAGAGAACTTTGCAGAAGAAGTAGCTAGACAAATGGCTGGAAACTAAATATAATAAAAAAGCTATTGCAAGTTTTTTTGCAATAGCTTTTTTATTATACTTTTTTAAAGTGTGAAAGATCCATTTTACAAATAGGACATCGAAAATCAGTACTTTCTTTCGTTATATCCCCTTCGTATTTATAGTTACAAACATCACAAACAAAAACAGGATTATTACCAGTAGATTTTACTTCTTGATAACTAGGTGCATTTTTAGGAGAAGTTCCCTTAATAACATTTCTGTAATAGGAATATGTCATAGCTGGATAATCTGATAAGTGTTCTCCAGCAACAACATTGGCTAGGAATATATCATGGGTATCAGTTTTTGCAATATTAACAACTTCACAAATTAAATAACCAAAGCAGTTAGAATCTATGATTGGAAGGTTATCTACAAATGTGTGGGGGACATCTTTCATTTTATCTACCTCTAAACCACATGAGAATCCAAGTCGAGAAATGACATCAGGATCTGTTTCTTCTGATAAGATTGAGATAGCGAAACGCTTGGTTTTACAAAGAACTCCATGGGTGTAATTATTGTGATTTAAACTTAATGCAATAATTGGGCCTTCACTGGTTACTTGAAAAACAGTATTAACGATACATCCTGTTGGTTTTTGATCATCTTGAACGGTAACTGCATAAAGCCCATAACTAATGCCATATAAAGTAGTTTGATCCATATTGATTCCTCCATTGATTAATAATAGTTAATTTATTATAACAGTCTTAATACTTCAATACAATAGAAGAAACAATGAAAATTCAAGAATAAACTATGGAAATTAAATGTTATTAAAAATAGTAATCATTTATAATATAGGTGTAAATAGAATCGTCTATACAATGGAGGAATTATTATGTATAATAGAAAAAAAAGAATGATGTATTTAATTGCAACAACTGCACTTTTACTTTCTGCCTGTACAAACCAAATACAGAAAGGAGATGACGTGGCTATGAATAAACAGGTAACGAATGTTACATCGGAAGAAAAGGTAAATATGGCTGAAGTGGCAAAAGAAAAAGGCTTAGATGTAATTTATCTTGCAGGAGGTTGTTTTTGGGGTGTAGAAGCTTATATGGAGCGCATTGGCGGTGTGTATGATGCTACAAGTGGATATGCTAACGGAAACACAGAAAATCCTTCCTATGAAGATGTCTTATTTAAGGGTACTGGTCATGCAGAAACAGTAGAAGTTTACTATGACCCTAAAATTGTTACATTGGAAGAGTTGTTAGATAAGTTTTTTCTTGTAGTTGACCCAACGAGTTTAAATAAGCAAGGAAATGATAAAGGAACTCAATATCGGTCTGGAGTGTATTACGTTAAAGATGAAGATCAGATGATAATAGAAGATTATTTAAAAACATTGCAAAGTGAGCATGAGCAATCTATTGTTGTTGAAAATCAACCATTGGATCATTTTTATAAAGCAGAAGATTACCATCAAGACTATTTGCTAAAAAATCCAAATGGTTATTGCCACATTAACTTAGATTTAGCTGGTGATGTTGATGAAACCATAAAAGAGCAAGATTACGAAGTTCCTCCAGAGGATGAAATAAAGGAAAATTTAAGTAGGCTTCAGTTTGATGTTACTCAAAATGGCGATACAGAGCCTCCTTTTCAAAATGAATATGATAGTAACTATAGACCTGGAATCTATGTAGACGTTGTAACAGGAGAACCACTGTTTTCTTCTGCGGATAAATATGATTCAGGAAGTGGATGGCCAAGTTTTACGAAGCCAATAACGGGTGAAGTGGTTACGGAACATGATGATAGTAGTTTTGGGATGAAACGTGTTGAGGTAAAAAGTCGAGTGGGTGATAGCCACTTAGGGCATGTGTTTGATGATGGCCCAACAGATGAAGGTGGGCTTCGTTATTGTATAAATAGTGCATCGTTAACATTTATTCCGTATGAGGAAATGGACGCACAAGGTTATGGATACTTAAAACATTTAGTGTTGGAGGACCCATATGTACAACTTATTGATCCTTGAAGATGAAATAAGGATAAGACAGGGGATAAAATTATTAATTGATTTAGAAGAACTTGGTATTACAAACGTTTTCGAAGCTGAAAATGGACTCATTGGACTTGAAATTATAAAAGAGGAAAAAATAGATTTTGTATTAGCAGATATCAATATGCCAAAGTTGAATGGTTTAGAGTTTGCAAGAAATGCAAAGAAGATACAGCCAGATATTAAAATTGCAATGATAACAGGGTATGATTACTTAGAATATGCAGTTACAGCACTTAAAATAGGTGTAGATGATTATGTGTTGAAACCAGTATCGAAAAGTGATATCACAGGAATTTTGCAAAAACTTGTGAAAAAAAAATTAGATGAACGAAATTTTGCTAGAGCAGCGAATATTGCCAAAGAACTTTCAGAAGGTGAGAAAAAAACAGGAAATGCTACAAAGGATGATATTATTTCTTTCATCGAAGAAAATCTCTCAGACTATCGATTGAACATAGCAATGGTTGCCAATCATCTAGGGTTTAGTGAGGGATACTTTAGTCAACTTTTTAAAAAATTATTTTCTATTACATTTCGTACCTATATTTTACAGATTCGATTAGAAAAGAGTAAAGTACTACTGCTAACGACAGATTGGAAAAATTATGAAATAGCAAATGCCATAGGGATTGAAGACCCGAATTACTTCAGTGTATGCTTTAAGAAAAAATACCATATGACAACGACAGAATATAAGAAATCAATGGAGATGTTTGATGAATCGATTTGAACGATTAAAAATATGGCTGAGAAAAATACGGACGCAGATTTCCATACTGTTTGCAGTTGGAAGTCTGCTTCCTGTGGTTGTACTAGGGTATGTAATCTATTATAATATTTCAGAAGAATATGTTTCTTCTGCCTTATCGAGCGCTCAAAAAACATTATTTACTAGTGGTGAACAGATTTCTTTGTATTTAGATAAGATCAAATTGTTTTCTAGCTTTATTGCAAGTGATGAAAAAACAATTTATTTTTTGAGCAACCAAGATGAAGGTGGAGTAGTAGAATTAGAAACGTATTTACAACAGTTGGTTATGGAAGATGAGTATATACAATCTATAATAATTATAGGAAAAGATGGAAGGATTGCATCAAATGAAAGTGATTTAAAACTGAATTTATCAAATGATCTATTAGGAGAGACATGGTATCAAAATGCTATAAAAAATGATATGCCTACTTTAGCTGGTGCAATGATGAGAAAATTTACAATGAATCGTGAAACTTGGGTTATATCTTTAAATCAGGAAGTAGAATCTCAGAGTGGGGAACATTTGGGATTGATTATTATAGATTTAAAGTACGATTTTATCAATGATTTCATTAATGAAAAGGATTTAGGGAATCAAGGATACATCTATATTCTCGACGACAAAGAGTATCTAGTTTATCATCCAGATACTTCCTACTTTGAATCTAAGACAAAGTTGGATCAGCTTGTAGCGATGAGTCATATGGATCAAGGTTATCATCAGACAAAACAAACATTAGTTTATCAGTTAGGGATTAAAGATACCCAATGGATTCTTATTGGTGTTGCGTACTTAGAAGGATTAGTGGGTTTACAACAGCAATTGGGTGAACTGATTTTTCTAACAGGTCTTTTAGCATTAGTGGGAAGTATTTTGCTAGGGTTATTTTTTGCAGGAAGAATAGCCAAACCAGTATCTAATCAAGAGAAGAGTTTAAAAGAATTGCAGATTAATGCGTTAATTGGTCAAATCAATCCACATTTTCTTTATAATACATTAGATACAATTGTATGGATGGCTGAATTCGAAGAAAATGATAAGGTTATTCAACTTACAAAATCATTAGCTACATTCTTTCGAATTTCATTAAGCAGAGGAAAAGAGTTGATACCACTTTGCCAAGAAATCGAACATGTGAAGCAGTATTTGTTTATTCAAAAACAACGATATGGTGATAAACTATCCTATGAAATTGAGCTAGAGGAAGAAATTGAAGAATTACTAATACCTAAAATAATCTTACAACCTCTAGTAGAAAATTCAATCTATCATGGTATTAAACATTTAGATGGAAATGGAAGAATCAAAATAGAGTGCAAAAATTATGATGAAAAAATTCAAATTTTGGTTCAGGATAATGGAGTGGGATTTGATATAGAAGAAAAAATAGATGAAAATTCATTACGACTTAGCGGAATTGGTTTAACAAATGTTCGAAAGAGATTAGAATTTTACTTTGGACAAGGAGTTGTGATGCGTCTTGATTCTATGAAGGGACAAGGAACATGTGCAATTATAGAGATACAAAAGAAAAGTATGGATGGAATCGCAAGGGAAAACGAATAGAACGTTTGTTCTATGGTTTGATTATAGGTATTAGCTTACTCGATCTAATACTAAATTTTATTTCAGATGAAATATATCATGGAATGATACTAGGTTTAATCTCATTTTTTTTAATTCAACAAATATTATATGAAACCTTGTTAAAAGATATGGATGGTGCCTTTCACTATAAACGCTTAAAAAGCGAATATATTCCTAAAACAGATGGGATCATAAGAAAACGGAAAGGGGTAATTGCTGTTGCTTTGATTTATGGGATATGTGTCATTCTTTGTACAATATTAAAGATTTGGGGTATCATTACATGGCCTATGTTTTTTATTGGGGCAGCGTTTATTTTGTGGTTGAATCAATTTTTTATTTATAAACAGTGTTGGTTACGAATGTATGTAATGAAAGAGGTTCATTGCTGTGCAGAATGTTCGATAAATGGATGGGATTATATTTTAATTACTACAGGATTGCTTTTTGCTCCTGTTACAATCATATGGGTTCAAATTACTTTAGTAGTGACTTGGCTGATTGCAGTCTTTCTTTGGATTCATTGGGAGTTTGTGTATCATCGATATCCAGAGCGTTTTTCAAAATATTCCAACACAAGACTTTCTTGCAAGTATTGCAAGAAGCCTTGTAATCGGAGTGTTACTCATTCGTTGTTAGGTCGATATTTTTAAATGGTTGATTTTTCGGTGCAGTTATTACATTCTCCTGAAAAAATTCAACCATTTCTTTTTTTGCAGCAAAAACTTCTTCTCGTAAACCAGGTGCAGAAAGGCGACTTGCACCCAATCCCCAAATAATCATTTGTTCTAATCGATCGGAAGTAGCAACGGTTACATTGTAGCTGTTGCTTATTTTTTGAACGGTTTTTTCAATGTATTGATCAGCTGTTTCCGCTTCCTTGGTATAAATTACAGTAATGTTATGATAGGTTTCAGTAAATGTCTTTCCTCCTGAAACCTGATAAGCATCAAAAACAACAATTAATGTCATTTTTTTATAGCCTTGGTAATTACAAAGTAGATCAAGTAGAAGGCCTCTAGCACTATCCATGTTTTCTAAGGCGAGTTCCTTTAATTCTGGCCAATCAAAGATAATATTATATCCATCGACTAGGAGGTAATCTTCTTTTTTCGGAGTGATAACGCGTTTATAACTACCATATGAGGATGTGTTAATAGGCGCTTGGGTCCTTCGTTTATAAGTTGAGATTTTTTTTCCTTTATTTGAGCGGAATGTCCTTGCAAATATTTCTTCAAGCTCTTCTTGGCTAACAAAAGTTTCGCGAGAGGAACTTTTTCTAGGAGCTTTAGTTTCAGTTGGAATAGGAATTTCTGGTTCTTTTGATATGCTATCTGGAAGTTCAATATGCATGTAGCGTGCGACTTCATACCAAGGAACCACAAATCCAGCGCCATGAGAGCAGAAGACAGAACCAGTAGGGTGAAACGGATCTAGTTCTGAATCATACCCCATAGCATCTATAATTTCTTCTTCATTATGACATGGTTGATATCCTTTTAATGTTATAAATAAGCGACCAATTCCTTTTGAATAAGAAAGTACTTCGCTTTGATATTCATTCATAGTTGCAACAGGGGCCCATCCTTTAATGATTGTCGTATCATCATTGGTAAGGGGAGGTTCAAACGTACCATGCATACGCTGGATATCAGATAAGGCCCGTCCAATTAGTTCCTTTGGAAGTTCTAGTTGAAAATCATAAACAGGTTCTAATAATTTGGATGTAGCATGTTTTAATCCATGGCGAACAGCTCGGTAAGTTGCTTGTCTAAAATCCCCTCCTTCTGTATGTTTTTGGTGTGCTCGCCCTGCGACTAATGTGATTTTTAGATCAGTAATCTCACAACCACATAGAACACCGATATGATCTCTTTCTTTTAAATGGGTTAGTACAAGGTGCTGCCAATTTCTAGCAAGCATATCTTCGCTACAGGTTGTTGCAAATTCTAATCCACTGCCTAACGGTAGGGGGTCTAAACGCAAATGTACCTCAGCATAATGTCTTAAAGGTTCAAAATGTCCTAAGCCTACCACAGAAGATGTAATGGTTTCTTTATAAACGATACTACCTTTGGAAAATTCGACGCATACTCCAAATCTAGATTCAATTAGTTTTTTAAGAATTTCAATTTGTACGGCACCCATTAATTGCACCCAAATTTCTTTAGAAGCTTCATTCCAGATTAAGTGTAAAAGAGGTTCTTCCTCCTCAAGTATCCGCAGTTTTCCAATCATTTGAAATGGATCACAATGTTCAGGTAATTGTAGCTGATACGTTAAGACTGGTTCAAGGAGTGGCATCTGCACGTGTGATTCGATGCCTAACCCTTGTCCTGATTTGGTGTGTTCTAATCCAGTG
>CAYJKD010000078.1:393-2885 GCA_964370595.1 uncultured Lachnospiraceae bacterium | reverse complement strand
GATAGATGCGTATTTGATTGATTTTTTCTCCATCAATTGACATTTTAACCTTTAATGAGCCACCTGTTATTTTCATATGTGTAAGACGATTTCCTTGTTCATCTCTAGAAATTTTGAATACTTTTGCACCAAATTCTTCTGGGTATGTTTTCGTATTACATAGAACTTCAAGTCCTTGCAAAAATTCTGAAATTCCTGTAAGTTTTAAAGCTGATCCAAAAAAGCATGGAAATACAGTACGCTTTGCAATAGCAGATGCGCAAGATTCATTGGTAATCATACCTGTTTCTAAGTATTCATTCATTAGCGCTTCATCACACATGGCTAAATGATCAAAAAAATGATCACGGGAAGCTTCTTCTAGAAAACCATGAAAATCAACGCAGGATTCATCTAATTTCGAAGCGAGTTGGATTAATAAGGATTCTTTATCCGAGGCAGGTTGATCCATTTTGTTGATAAAGATAAATGTAGGTATTTGGTAATATTTTAGCAATTTCCATAGAGTTCTTGTATGGCTTTGAATTCCATCTGCACCATTGATAACTAAGACAGCATAATCAAGAACTTGAAGGCTTCGCTCCATTTCAGCAGAAAAATCTACATGACCAGGGGTATCCAGAAGATAGAATTGTTGTTCGCCTAGAGTAAACAATGCTTGTTTCGAAAAGATAGTAATTCCTCTAGCACGTTCCATTTCATTTGTATCAAAAAATGCATTTTTATGGTCAACACGCCCAAGATCTTTAATGGTACCAGTTTTATATAATATACTTTCGGATAATGTGGTTTTTCCAGCATCCACATGAGCCAAAATTCCAATAACTATTTTTTTTGATTGCATGATTGATTTCATCCTTCATAATTATGATAGTAACACTTAATAGGATACCATTTAAGGTTGGATACATCAAGTGAATTAGGTTGAAAACCATAGGCTTTAATGATATTATAGGTGTGAGAGAGACAATAAAAACATGCAGAAATTAAGAAAGAAAGAGATTGAAATGAAACAAGATTATAGAATTACATTTGATGAATTACATAAATTGCATAAAGATGATTATATATTGATAGATGTTCGAGATGAAGTTGCCTATGGCTATGGAAGTATTAGTGGAGCAGTTAATATTTCAGATATGTCAGATCCAAGAATCCAAGAACTACCAAAAGACAAAAAAATTATCGTATTTTGTATGAAGGGATTGATTAGTGATGAATTTTGTAATGCCTTACGTGATAAAGGTTTTGATGCATATGACTTAGAAGAAGGCTACGGAACGTGGTTATTGCTTATGATGGAAGAAAAAGAAGAAACATCTGATCAAGAAAAAAAGAATGCGGTAGAATTAAGCATACGAAAAAAATTTCATAAACCTTTATTAAGTAAATTTGCAAAAGCAATTAATGAATACGAACTACTAAAAGAGGGCGATAAAATTGCAGTTTGTATCTCTGGTGGGAAAGATTCTATGATTATGGCAAAGCTATTTCAGGAATTGCAACGACATAACAAATTTCATTTTGAACTTGTATTTTTAGTAATGGATCCTGGGTATAATCAAGAAAATCGTAAAGTGATTGAACATAATGCAAAAATGCTTGATATTCCAATCACTGTATTTGAAACACAAATATTTGATGCGGTATATGAAATTGAAAAATCTCCTTGCTATCTGTGCGCACGTATGAGGCGAGGACATTTATATAACAAAGCAAAAGAACTTGGTTGCAATAAAATTGCATTAGGGCATCACTACGATGATGTAATTGAAACCATTTTGATGGGAATGCTCTATGGAGGACAAGTTCAAACAATGATGCCAAAACTTCATAGTACAAACTTTGAAGGAATGGAATTGATTCGACCTATGTATTTGATTCGAGAAAAAGATATTAAACATTGGAGAGATTATAATGAATTGTATTTTATTCAATGTGCCTGTCGTTTTACTGATACATGCACAACATGTGCTCCAGATGGACGCTCTGTATCAAAAAGGATGGAGATTAAACATCTGATTGAAACGATGAAAGAAGTGAACCCATTCGTCGAAAGCAATATATTTAAAAGTGTAGAAAATGTGAGCTTAGATACAGTAATTGCTTATAAGCAAAAAGGAAGAAAAGTTCACTTTAAAGATAATTATGAGATCGGAAAGGAGGAAGAACATGATTGATTATTCACAAGAAAAAGGAAAGTTATATCATATTCAAGTAGCGGAGGGCGAAGTAGGCAAGTATGTGATACTACCTGGCGATCCTAAACGGTGTGAAAAGATTGCAAAGTATTTTGATGACCCCGTATTAATTGCAGATAGTAGAGAGTTTGTTACTTATACGGGTACCTTAGATGGAGTAAAAGTCAGTGTTACATCAACTGGAATTGGTGGACCTTCCACAGCGATTGCATTAGAAGAACTTGTAATGTGTGGTGCAGATACTTTTGTTCGTGTAGGAACAAGTGGTGGAATGGATATTGATGTTAAAAG
>CAYJKD010000078.1:0-383 GCA_964370595.1 uncultured Lachnospiraceae bacterium | reverse complement strand
ATGGCGCTGTTCGTATGGAGGGTACGAGTAAAGAATATGCTCCTATCGAATTCCCTGCTGTTCCAGATTTTTTTGTTACTTCAGAATTAGTAACAGCTGCAAATAAGCTGGATATTCCTTATCATGTAGGAGTCGTACAATGCAAAGATTCCTTCTATGGACAACATGACCCAAGTTCGAAACCAGTTGGATATGAACTAGAGAATAAGTGGGATGCATGGGTTAAGTTGGGGTGTAAAGCTTCAGAGATGGAGTCAGCTGCCCTATTTACGATTGGAAGTTATAAAAAAGTGCGAACGGGTTCTGTATTTCTTGTAATAGCAAATCAAGAGCGAGGAAAAAAGGGGCTGAGCAATCCCATTGTACATGACACAGATCTTGCT
>CAYJKD010000077.1:2967-11306 GCA_964370595.1 uncultured Lachnospiraceae bacterium | reverse complement strand
ATAGAGCATAACCAAAATCAAACAATTTTACATGGAGTGAATACAACAGCGTTTGAGCCACGTTATTTTCAAATGACAAGAAAAAGTGATAATATAGATAATTTAGGAGTTACAGGAGATATCTACTATTTTGAAGGTAAGCTTACAGGAAGTATAAAAAATAACTATCCTTATGCATTAGAAAATACAAGTATTGTTTTATATGGAACTTTGGTATTGTTAGGAGATATGAAACCAGGTGAGACAAAATTATTAGAAGAGTTAGAGTTGATTCGCTTTCCCCTTGATAATTCATATTTAGCGGCTAATTTGATTATTAGAAAAGAAGACCAGTCTGAAGGTGCTACGTTTGATAAAGAATATATTAAAATGATGGAAAGAATTAGTGTGTTGGAGTTTTACTTGGATTCCTAT
Organism: uncultured Lachnospiraceae bacterium; assembly: GCA_964370595.1. Lineage (GTDB taxonomy): Bacteria > Bacillota > Clostridia > Lachnospirales > Lachnospiraceae > Brotaphodocola. The sequence continues at coordinate 10,892 of CAYJKD010000077.1, read as the reverse complement.
CGATCAGGATATACAGCAGATGCAACTGTACTAGCATTTAATACTCAGGGAGAGGGAAATCCATTTATTGAAGAAAGTTTGCAAACTTCTTATGGAATAACATTACTTACGTCAACAATTCCTGTAAATACATCGGTTGAACGTATGATATACCGCTCAGCATTGATGAAGACACCACAGATTATTGGTGGAACGTATTTAGTAGAATCAAATTCAATAACCGGTACAGAACCTGTAACATTGGAATACCTATTGGGTAGTGATATTCAGGTGGAGAGTTTAATGTTTGAAACAATTTCACAAACAGTACTAGATCGTACAGGATTTGAATATGATGAAATATTTAAAGGAAGTATTTATCTGTACAATTATAATACTGGAAATTATGATTTGATTGATGTAGAGCGACAAAGGTTAGCATCAGAAGATTTAGTCCCATATCTGTCATTTGATAATACAATTATTGTGCGCTATGTATATAGTGGAGAAGCTGTTTATAACCACATCCAACTTCCAATGCTTATGGTAGCAGGAGGGCAACGATAATGCTGAAAATTGAAAACTTATATAAAACATTTGAAAAATATGAAGTCTTAAGTGGATTGAATCTCCATGTGGAAGAAGGATCTATTTATGGATTTGTAGGGAAAAATGGAGCAGGAAAAACAACAACCATGAAAATTTTGATGGGATTGTTAAAGGCAGATTCAGGAAAAATAGAACTTTGTGGAAAAGATATTAAACATGATTTCAAGTGGATGAGGCAACAAATTGGATATGTCCCAGATCACTTTGGCGTATATGATAATTTGAAATTGTTTGAGTATATGGATTTTTTTGCTTCATGCTATGGCTTGTCAGGTAGGGTTGCACGAAAGAGAAATGAAATGTTAATTGAACAGGTAGGCTTGTATGATAAGCGAGAAATATTTGTTGATAGTTTATCAAGAGGAATGCAACAAAGATTAGGTATGGCAAGAGCATTGATTCATAATCCGAATATTTTGATTTTAGATGAACCTACGTCAGGGTTAGATCCGAAAACTAGAATTGAATTTCGCCAAATGATTAAAGAATTAAATGAGCAAGGAAAAACAATACTGATAAGTTCGCATCTCCTTTCTGATCTATCAGAACTCTGCACACATATAGGCTTGATCAATAATGGTCAGATGATATTAGAGTCAAATATATCATTAATTATGGATAAGATTAATGCATCAAAAAAATTAGTTGTTTCTATTATGAGTAATAGAGATCAGGCATTGCAGATATTAAGAGAACATACCCTTGTTCAAACTTTGATGATTAAAGGAAATCAAATCACTTTGGATTTTATAGGGGATATGCAATCAGAATCAGAATTATTACAACAACTTGTCAATGCTGGAGTTGGAATATATGGATTCTCTAGAGAGAAGGATGGACTAGAAGCTATGTTTATGCAGTTGACAGAAGAGGGTGAAGAAAAGGTGGTGCTATCGTATGATAATTCAGAATCCTATTTTTAAAAGAGAGGTGCTTGTTACCTCGAGAAATTTCCGTTTGGGATTTATATTTCTAATTTTCAATAGTATTTTAGCAAGTGTAGCTCTTCTTAATATGTATGCAGAGCTATTACAAGTACATTCTACCGCACAAATTCAATATATTGCTTTTTTGGAATTATATGTATTAGTTGCAACAATTGAGTTTTTTTTATTACTAATACTTATGCCAGCATTATCTGCAGGAGGAATTAGTGAGGAAAGAGAAAAAAGAACATTAGACTTGATGCTTACAACGGCAGTATCTCCGGTTCAAATTATAGTTGGAAAAGTAATGATATCATTTAGCAATCTGATATTATTGATTATATCAGGACTGCCTATATTATCATTATCATTTGTATTTGGAGGAATAACCTTAAGTGATGTTTTGATCTTATTGCTTAATTATTCTGTCGTTACTATATTTGTAGGAAGTATTGGAATTCTATGCTCTACACTGTTTCGAAAATCTACGATAGCGACGATGATTACTTATATTATTGTGTTCATTCTTGTTATAGGTGGCTATGGAATCAATCATATGATTCCATATGCAATGGAGAGTAATAACGGAATGTATGCGTTATTACTCAATCCAATATCCCCTTTCCTCGCTACAATATTAAATATTGTAGGGAATGGAAATGGAAGTGATATTATTTCTATATTACTAGGCGGTTATGATATACAGGTATTGCAAGGGCAGTGGGTTTTGTATAGTACCCTTGCTCAGGTTGCTTGTGCAGCTTTATGCTTATATTTTGCTATTCGTGTAATTACTCCTCGATAAAGAGCGTTATGGAAGTTTGTCTAATACTTTTTTTAATGCTTCTATATTACCATCATTGAAACAATATCCATCCATTCCACAAGTTTTCGCTGCATCAATATTGATTTGTAGATCATCTATGAAATAACAATTGGAGGGATTAAGTTGAAAACGAGAAAATAAGGTTTCATAAATTTCTTTTTGAGGTTTTATGTATTTAACCTCTGAAGAAAAGAGTATTCCATCAAAAAATTGGATTCCTGGAATTACTTCTTTATAACATTTTAATAAGCGAGAAGGTGCATTTGAGCAAAGATAAAGGCTATAACCATTATCCTTTAGATGGGATATTAACGCTTCCATCCCTTCCTTTTTCCACATGCAGTATTCATGCCAATGTGAAAGGCAATTTTTTATTGAAGAATGAAGGTTTTCAGGTGTTCGAAGGTAGATTTGATTGAGGGCATATTCTTCTGTAATTAAACCCATATCCAAGAAAATCCATTCAGGAGATGTGAACAATGCTTGTTGGATGAGTTGTTGTTCTTGAGGGCTATCAGCAAATGCTTTGCAAACGAGTGCTGGATCAAAGTCTACAAGTACTTTACCCATGTCAAAAACTAGATGTTTGATCTGTTTCATGGTGTGTATCCTCCAATTTTTAAATTATAGAACAACAGTATACCATAAAATGAAAAAAAACAACCACCTAGTGATTGTTTTTTTTGTGCAAGTATAAATGATACTTGCTTTTTGGGGGGTATGTGTATTTCCATTCTCGATAAAAATGAGTTTGGAAGATTACAGCTAAGATATAAACCGATGTCCATTCATCAAAATAAACCATAGGAGCCAATAGGTTTTGTGTTGATATATAAAAGCTAAGAATTCCTACAAATAAGGTAATGCACATTCCAATATAGTAAAATCTATGATTTAATAAATGCTTATTTTGAATCCAGTAATGAATAATCAATATGATTAAAACGAAAGAGATGCCTAAAAAGATAGTATTTAATAGTGACCAACTTTCTGTGGTAAAAAATGCTGCTTGAGGAACAGGCACGTCTTCTATTGTAATTAATCCATCCATTGTATCTATGGGGTTATTATAGTCAGAGATAGAATAGCCAGTGCTATTAATGTGATCTTCTTCAATTGGTTGTATATTGATATTCATAGCACCTCCAAACATTATTTTTAATAGTAAAATTTTCATAAAGACGTTTCTTATGGTGTATGAAGATTATCATACTACACAGAAAGATTCAATGATAATTGAAAAAGTGGTAATATATAGTTATATTTAGAGGTTGAATATAACAGTAGACTGAACGAATGCTTTGTGTTATAATCAGCTTATGCAGCAGTCTTATCAGTCCGTGTGATTTGGATAAAGTAGACTGTAACTATCAAAGTATGGAGGCGTTCTTATGGAGTTTTTAATGATTGGTGGTTTAGGTCTGATTCTCTTAGTTGTAATTATCGTAATAGTTGCTTCAACCTCTGGAACGATTGCAGGATTGATGAAGGAAGATGAAGAAGAATAAGTGATAGACGGCCATGTGAAATTTACAACCCGGTGCAATTAAGAACTGTGATGAAGCAGTTTATTTGTATCGGGTTGTTTACTGCGTGCATAACTGTTTGAGAAGTAATTGATTAATAGAGAAATAAGGAGTAACACAATGAGCATATTAAATGTAGAAAAATTGAGTCATGGATTTGGAGACCGTGCAATCTTTCAAGATGTATCCTTTCGCTTGTTAAAAGGAGAGCATATTGGGCTAATTGGAGCAAATGGAGAAGGTAAGTCCACATTTATGAATATCATAACAGGAAAGCTGATACCTGATGAGGGGAAGGTTGAGTGGGCAAAAAATGTACGAGTTGGATATTTAGATCAACATACTGTATTAGAAAAAGGTATGAGTATTCGTGATGTATTAAAAAGTGCATTTTCTTTTTTGTTTGAGCTAGAAACACAAATGAATCACATTTGTGATAATATGGGAGATGCATCACAGGAAGAAATGGATAAGATGCTTGAAGAACTAGGGACGATCCAAGATCTTCTTATGGCTCATGATTTCTATATTATAGACAGTAAAGTTGATGAGGTTGCTAGAGCACTAGGGCTTGATGAACTTGGATTAGAGAGAGATGTAACAGAACTTAGTGGTGGGCAAAGAACTAAAATTCTTTTAGGGAAATTGTTGTTGGAAAAACCTGATATTCTGCTTCTGGATGAGCCGACAAACTATTTAGATGTAATTCATATCGAATGGCTAAAGCGATATTTACAAGAGTATGAAAATGCATTTGTTTTGATTTCTCATGATATTCCATTTTTAAATAGCGTAGTAAATTTAATCTATCACATGGAAAATCAAAATTTAGATCGTTATGTGGGGGATTATTATCACTTTATGGAAGTGTATGAAGTGAAAAAGTCTCAACTTGAAGCAGCTTATAAGAGACAGCAACAAGAAATTGCTGAATTAGAAGATTTTGTTGCAAGAAATAAAGCAAGAGTATCTACTCGAAATATGGCAATGTCAAGACAAAAGAAATTAGATAAAATGGAAGTGATTGAATTAGCAAAGGATAAACCGAAACCAGAGTTTCATTTTAAAGAAGCAAGAACAGCGGGGAAATATATTTTTGAGACGAGTGAACTAGTAATTGGATATGATGAACCGCTTACAAAAGCATTTGACTTTTCTATGGAACGAGGAGAGAAGGTTGTACTTAGCGGGGCGAATGGAATTGGAAAAACTACATTATTAAAAAGTATCTTAGGTCTTATTAAGCCATTGAGTGGCGAGGTACAATTAGGCGATTATTTGCATATTGGATATTTTGAGCAAGAGATGGAAGCAGGGAATACAACTACTTGTATTGAAGAGATTTGGAAAGAGTTTCCATCTTATACACAATATGAAGTGCGATCAGCATTAGCTAAGTGTGGACTTATGACAAAACATATCGAGAGTCAAGTGCGTGTGTTGAGTGGGGGAGAACAGGCTAAGGTAAGGCTTTGTAAACTAGTTAACAGAGAATCAAATATATTATTGTTAGATGAGCCTACAAATCATCTTGATAAAGATGCGAAGGAAGAGTTAAAACGTGCGTTAAAGGCATATAAAGGAAGTATTTTATTGATTTGTCACGAACCTGAATTCTATGAGGGGTTAGCAACGCGTGTTGTGGATTGTGGAGATTTTTGTTTACGAGCATAATCGATAGGATGATTGAACGCGGAATATAGGCATAAAGTAAAAGAAAGGATGTTGCTTTAACAAATGCTAAAGCAATATCCTTCCTTTTGGGAATGGTAGGTATATAAAAAAGAAAATGGCTTAGGGGGGCCGGACGGTTAACCGTCCGGTATGAGTATGAAAAAGCTTTGTATTTTCAAGTATCTACTTGAAACAAAGGCTCATTACCCTCTCGAGTAATGTAACTAAAGTATAGCTTTTAGATGTGTCGAAAATGTGTCAATATTATAAAAAAATAATAAAATTCATAAAAAGTAAAAAAAGCCTTTAAAAAAAACTGATGTTTGTATATAATAGTATGAGTTGGAAAGTTTAGAAAAATACGAATTTCCATATAGGAGGTAGGCTATGTTTGTATCTAATGATATTGGAATCGATCTTGGGACAGCCAGTATTTTAGTATATATTAAGGGGAAAGGTGTTGTTTTAAAGGAGCCTTCAGTGGTTGCGATTGACCGTGATAGTAATAAAATCATGGCAATTGGAGAAGAAGCTCGTTTGATGATTGGTAGAACACCTGGTAATATTGTTGCGGTTAGACCGTTGAGACAAGGCGTGATTTCAGATTATACTGTAACAGAAAAAATGTTGAAATATTTTATTAATAAAGCAGTGGGAAAGAAAACCCTTAGAAAACCAAGGATTGCAGTTTGTATTCCTAGTGGGGCTACAGAGGTTGAGAAAAAAGCAGTAGAAGATGCGACTTATCAAGCAGGTGCACGAGAAGTTTCTATTATAGAAGAACCAGTAGCAGCAGCAATTGGTGCGGGAATTGATATTTCAAAAGCTTGTGGGAATATGATTGTAGATATCGGAGGAGGTACAGCGGATATAGCTGTGATTTCACTTGGTGGAAATGTAGTGAGTGCTTCTATTAAAGTGGCAGGAGATGACTTTGATGAAGCATTGGTTCGCTATATGAGAAAGAAACATAATCTTTTGATTGGAGAGAGAACTGCAGAAGAGATTAAAATTAATATTGGTTCAGCATATCGTAGACCAGAAGTTCTTACATTGGAAGTAAGAGGAAGAAACTTAGTAACAGGTCTGCCAAAAACAATTGTGGTTACATCAGATGAGACATTAGAAGCACTGAGAGAGCCTGCAATGCAAATTGTAGATGCTGTTCATAATGTATTAGAGCGTACGCCACCAGAATTGGCAGCAGATATCTTTGATCGAGGCATTGTGATGACCGGTGGTGGATCTTTGTTAAATGGATTAGATCAACTGATTGAAGAAAAAACAGGAATTACGACTATGGTTGCAGAAGAACCATTGATTGCAGTAGCGATTGGAACAGGTAAGTTTATAGAATTCCAACATGGCGATACGAAAAAGATTGAGTATTAAATAAAAGAAACAAAAACCTCGGGACTATGGAACGAGGTTTTTTTGTAAAAAAAGGAGTAGTTATTATGGCAACAGTATCCGGATATGTGGAGAAAATTAAGTTTCGTAATCCAGAAAATGGATATTCGATATTAAATGTTTCTGTTAAAAATCAAGAATATGTTTTAGTAGGAACATTTCCATATATAGGAGAAGGTGATTTTATCCAAGCGACTGGAAGTGAAATTGAACATCCAATTTATGGAGAGCAAATTCAGGTAGAATCTTACGAGATAAAAGAGCCTGAAGATGTTCTTTCTATTGAGAGATACCTTGGTTCGGGAGCAATTAAAGGGGTAGGAAGTGCATTGGCTGCAAGGATAATTCGTAGATTTAAAGCAGATACTCTTAGAATTATTCAAGAAGAGCCAGAAAGACTTGCAGAAGTAAAAGGGATTAGTGAAAAGATGGCAATGTCTATCGCTTCTCAAGTGGAAGAGAAGAAGGAATTGCGTCAAGGGATGATTTTTTTACAAGGATATGGAATTTCTATGAACTTGGCTATTAAGATATATCAAGAATACGGAGCTGCAATCTATACGATATTAAAGGAAAATCCATATAAATTGGCGGAGGATATTCAAGGGATTGGGTTTAAAACAGCAGATGAAATTGCACAAAAAATTGGAGTCTTTGTTGACTCTGACTATCGTATTCGTAGTGGTGTCTTATATGTATTATTGCAAGCGGTAAATAATGGACATACATATCTTCCAGAGGAAAAATTATTGAATGGTGTATGTGAATTACTAGGAATTGAGCCAGCTAATGTGGAAAAAAATTTAATGGATCTTCAAATAGATAGGAAAATTGTTGTGAAAATGGCCCAGGAACAAAATCACATTTATGCTTCAAGTTATTATTATACAGAATTAAATGTAGCAAAAATGATCCTTGACTTATCTATGAAGGGAGCTGTTCCGAGAGAGAGTATTGAAAAAAAAGTATATGAAA
>CAYJKD010000077.1:0-2957 GCA_964370595.1 uncultured Lachnospiraceae bacterium | reverse complement strand
CGCTCAAAAATCGAAGCAGATGATAAGCAAATTGAAGCGGTAGTGGAAGCAGTAAACAATGGAGTTTTGATAGTAACTGGAGGCCCTGGAACTGGAAAAACAACAACCATTAATACGATTATTTCTTACTTTGAAGAAGAGGGAAATGATATCTTGTTAGCAGCGCCCACGGGTAGAGCGGCAAAAAGAATGGCAGAAGCTACAGGATATGAAGCAAAAACGATTCATCGTTTGTTAGAACTATCTGGTATGCCAGATGAGCAAAAAGATACAACGGGGATGCATTTTGAAAGAAATGAAGAAAATCCATTAGACGCAGGGATTATCATTATTGATGAAACTTCTATGGTGGATATTTACTTGATGAATGCACTGTTGAAAGCAATTTCGCCAGGAACTCGACTGATATTGGTCGGAGATGTGAATCAGTTACCAAGTGTAGGTGCAGGTAATGTATTGAAAGATTTAATTGAATCAGAAGCGTTTCCAGTAGTTCGTCTGAGCAGGATCTTTCGACAAGCTGCAGAAAGTGATATCGTCGTTAATGCTCATAAAATACACTTAGGAGAAACAATTGAACTAGGAAAGGCGAGTAGAGATTTTTTGTTTATCAAACGTCAAAATCCAGATGCGATTATAGGTGCAATGATTACTTTGATAAAAGAAAAACTTCCTAATTATGTTGGAGCAAGCTTATTTGATATTCAAATTATGACCCCTATGAGAAAAGGACCCCTAGGTGTGGAGCGGTTAAATGGAATTTTGCAAGAGCACTTGAATCCACCTGAACGGGCAAAAGATGAAAAAGAAATCAATGGAATTATTTATCGTGTAGGTGATAAGGTTATGCAGATTAAAAATAATTATCAAATTGAGTGGGAAATTCAGAGTAAATATGGAATTGCGACAGATGCAGGAATGGGTGTGTTTAATGGAGATATAGGAATTATTAAAAATATCAATACCTTTGCAGAAGAACTAGTAGTTATTTACGATGAAGGAAAACGTGTTACTTACGGATTTAAACAGCTAGAAGAATTGGAACACGCATATGCAATTACGATACATAAGTCGCAAGGAAGTGAATATCCTGCAGTTGTAATTCCGATTCTTAGTGGTCCGCGGTTATTGATGACAAAAAACTTGATTTATACAGCAGTTACAAGGGCTCGTTCTTGTGTTTGCTTGGTAGGGATACCTGATGCATTTTACGAAATGGTATCAAATGAATTAGAACAAAAGCGATATACAGGGCTATGTTCACGGATAAAAGATTTGATACTACAGGAGGAAAATTGAGAATACGTAACTTTTTGGAAAATTTTTTAGAGAAATGGTGGATTGATTTGATTTTTCCTAGAAGGTGTCCTATATGCGATGAAATTGTAGATGCCGAATTGCTGATTCACGAATACTGTTTAAAGGAATTGAAGGTTGTGAAACAACCTACGTGCAAAAAATGCGGAAAACAAGTTCTAGAGGAGCAAATAGAATACTGTCAAGATTGTAATAGAAGAAAACGGAGTTTTGATGGAGGGATTGCAATTTTTTGTTATGAAGGGAAAATTAAAGATTCACTTATAAAGATTAAATATAAAAATAAAAAAGAGTATTTGGATTTTTATGGAGCAGCGATGGGGAGAAAAATTGAAAAATGGGTTAATTTTTTGAATGTGGAAATGCTGATTCCAGTACCAATCCATCCTGCTAGGAAGAAAGAGCGAGGGTTTAATCAATCGGAAATTCTTGCTGAAAAAGTATCATGTAGGATAAAAATTCCTTGTAGAGGAGATTTTTTGATTCGTAATAAAAATACAATGCCACAAAAACAATTAAACCCGGATGAACGTTTGAAAAATCTAGAACAAGCCTTTTTAATAGCGAATACCCAAAAGATTCCTGAAAGCATTTTGCTCATTGACGACATATATACAACAGGAAGTACGATGGAGGCATGTGCTCGTGTGTTGAAAGAATCTGGAGTGAAAAAGGTATATTGTGCAGTTGTAGCGATTGGAAATACAGATGTTTAAAAATGGAGAACGAAAATATGAAGATTAGAACTGCGTTGCAATCGGATATGGAATGTTTATTAGAGATATATAATTACGAAATATCCAATGGGATTGCAACACTAGATTTAAAAGAAAAAACAATAGAGGAGCGATATGAATGGTTTTTTTCTCATAATACAGGAAATCATCCTTTGATTGTTGCGGAGCAAGATGGTAAAGCGGTAGGATATGCAAGCTTGTCATCTTATAGAGAAAAAGAGGCTTACAAACAAACGGTAGAGTTGTCGGTTTATATTCATCCACAATACAGAAGAAGGGGAATTGCAGGAAGTTTGATAAACAATTTAATTGAATATGCAAAAGCGAATGAGGCAATACATACGATTGTATCTGTAATAACAGAGGGCAATGAAGGAAGTGTGAAATTACATGAACAATTCGGGTTTCAGTATTGTGGCATAGTTAGAGAAGTTGGAATGAAGTTTGGAAAACAATTAAATATTATTACATATCAACTGATGGTGTAATGGATTTGTGTTACTACCTCAAGAACTGAAATAAGTCGTAATTAACTTGGAATAAGGGTGAAAAATAAATTTTTACCCTTATGGTTTGTGATTTCACTCTTGTAAGCAAGTGAAATCACTGCACTCAATTATGAAAATTACTTGACGGGCAAGAGTTCCTATGCTATAGTGATATGGCGAATGGAAGAGCTTAGGTCTTTTTTTTGTGTAAAAAAATTAAGGCTGAATAAAAAAAATAACAAGTGGAGGTGGAAGTCGTGCGCACTAAGATTACACTGGCATGTACAGATTGCAAACAACGTAACTATAACATGACGAAGGATAAGAAAACACATCCTGATCGCATGGAAACCAAAAAGTATTGTAGATTCTGCAAAACACATACGTTACACAAAGAAACTAAGTAAGGAGTGTA
>CAYJKD010000076.1:0-11380 GCA_964370595.1 uncultured Lachnospiraceae bacterium | reverse complement strand
AGCAAGCTTACACGCTTACTTTACTATCTTTTCCATGCACCGTGAACTGTAACAAAGGTATTCTGATCTAGGTATCATAATTATTGCGTATATAAATCTATGGCAGTTATATGAGGATGATAGTATCGCCACTTTTGATCTCCATAGAGCCAAGTATTTCATTATCACTTAATAAACCACCTAAGTTTTTAGAACTGAATAATACTTGTGTTGCATCTTCAAAAACTTGTCGACCTTCAACTGCTTCAATTTGCTTTATAAAATCTCGTTTTACCTTTCCTACACTCATAGTATCATCGAGCAAAAATTCATAGGATTTTGCAATGGAAGGAAGCTGGACGTCTATTTGCAATTTTGCCATCTTATATTCATTCCTTTCTAGGACGACCAAAGCCGTCCTTATGGTATTATCTAATCGACTTTAATTTGGTTTTGGTAAAAGAGGGGTTGTAAGTTTAATCAGTTTGCCTAAATTATTTTTTGTATAACCTTTTCCCTCTGGATATTGTCGAACACTGTCAGTCATGCTCATTTCAATATTTAGTACACCTTGTTGATCGAACATACCTCCCAAATGAATTCCTTCATTGTGACCGACCCAAGTATTCATTAAGGTATAGCGTGCGTTATCAAAATAATCATCAGGGACCATGATAGATAATAGGTTTATTTTGTGCTCACGCCCTTTTACTAGTGCAATTTCTAAAAAATCATTCATTTTATAATTTTGACCATAGATGCATTTCATAAACATGCTAATGTTACCAATACATAAAATAATCCTTGATTCATCTTTTAGTGTATCTTTGATACTTTGTGAATTATTTCTCGCGTTATTTACAAGAGCATTTCTTCTAGTGAACTCTGGCACAAATATATCTTGCATCAGTGAGAATAATTCTTCATCATTGCAACAAATTTTTTCAAATAATCCAGTAGAAGCAAGAGCGGAATCTACTTGGTCAAATAGGTATAGGGTCGCACCTTTTTGCTTCGCTTGTTTTAATATAGATGATGTTAAATCGAATTTTCCAGTATTTGCAAATCCGCTAATGGTATAGCAAAAAACTTCATCTAAATTCAAAGAGACGATATTACTTGTTTCGTTATCGATTCCAAGTGCAATGGTATCTTTTGATAATTTTTGAACGTCATCATATGCAATCAAAGTTTCATAGGAGAAAGAGTTAATTGTTGCACCAAGCTTTTTAACTCCACCAGTTTGTTTCGTATGTGCAAATAGTTTACGAAGTGCCTGTACTTGGCTAGAGCCAGCTTCTTCTCTTATACTGAATGCAACATGGAATTCAAGTGGCATTGGAGCCTTAATTAAACCACGTCCTGGTATGCGATCTTCAGGAAGAATTTCACTTCGTGTACCTAATACAGCATCATATTCAAATTTATCTGACATTTGTAGAGCGATGCCATTTGTGAAATTTTGTCTCATTCGGCTACGGATTTCTCCAGAATTATTCATACTTAATATGAGATAGATACCATAACTTGCAGCTTCTCTACTGAGCTGTGTTAAGGTGTCTTCGTATTGGCTATAAGAATCAGCAAATGCGATATAATTATCTATGAAAAATAAAATTGCGGGGCAATCATTGTACTGAAGTACATAATCGCGGAAGGAGCCGATTCCTTCTTCACTAAATTTATTTTTTCGTTCTGCAAGAGCATTTTTAAGAAGATTGAATACCTCTTCAATTTTTTCATCTTCTCCCTCGAACATGACTCCACCAACCTGTGGTAAGTTTGCAAATACAGGCATAGTACGACTAGAGAAATCTGCGATATAGATATTTACTTCTTCTTTCGTATATCTTGTAAGAGCAGAGTAAATCAGAGTTTGTAATAATGTCGTTTTTCCACTACCACCACTGCCACATACAAGTAAATGCCCTTCTCGTAAGAAATCTACAGCAATTGGGAATTGACTTTGTGTTTCTGGACTATCAACAAGTCCAATAGGAAGGAGAAGTGAAAAACCATCAGGTTTTATAATTTCAGGTAAATCTTCCAAATAAAGTTTTTTTGGTAAAGGAGCTAACCAAATTTGGCGAAGTTCAGAAACATTATTGTCGTGAGCAACTGTATTTAAATGTTTTACGATAGCATCAAGTTGGGTTACTTTATTACCATTATCACTTTTTTTCTTTTTCTTCTTCTTTGGAACACCATTTTTACCGATTAAATTGATTAGTTCTACTTTAACATTTTTATCATCGCTAAATGGGATATCTGGTTGATATTCAGCTCCAGACCAACCACTTTGGAATTCATCAAAAATCTCATCATTACCTACTTGGAAATAACCTCGTCCTGTTCCAGTAATAAATGCAGCTTCCGTTCGTTTAAGCATTTCATTGGAATCTTGCTTATCTGCTACTCGTAAGCATAATCTAAATCGAGTATTAGACCAAATTTCTTCGTCGACAACACCACTTGGTTTTTGGGTTGCAAGAATTAAGTTAACCCCTAAGGAACGGCCAACCCGTGCTGCAGATACAAGTGCTCGAACAAACTCAGGTTGTTCTTTTTTTAGCTCTGCAAATTCATCTGCTATGATTAGTAAATGAGGCATTGGCTCAGAAGCAACACCAGAACGGTAGAGCTCAATATATGCATCAATATGCTTTACTTTATAATCGTTAAATACTTTTTGTCGATGTTTTATTTCTGCATTGATTGAAAGTAAAGCTCTATTTGTTGCATTTCCACCTAGGTTTGTTATTACTCCAGCAAGATGTGGGAGACCGATAAAGCTTTGAGCCATGCCACCTCCTTTGTAGTCAATCAAAATGAAGGCAACTTCATGAGGGTGATAACTAACTGCTAAAGATAGAATATAACTTTGTAATGTTTCTGATTTACCAGAACCAGTGGTACCAGCTACAAGTCCGTGAGGTCCGTGATATTTTTCATGAATATCAAGATATAGAGGGACACCACCTGATTTATATCCAACCATTGCTTTCATGCTCTCATACGTACGATTTTCCAACCATTTTTTCATAACTTCCAAATCATCTACATTAGAGGTTTTGTACATTTCACGTACTTTAAAGCTTGAGAGATTTCTTGCATAGCGATTCATTGAATCTAAGGATATTTCTGGAAAATTTATATTTGCTCGTTCAGGAAAAATACCAGCAGTACTATAAAAACCACTGTAGTTACTTGTGTTTTCAATAATTACACTGCATGCAGAAGGTAATTTATCTGTAGAACTTACTGGGAAGATTACAGTAATGCCTAGTTCTTTTGTTGGGTTTAGTAAGTATTTTGCCATAGGTTCATCTTCGATTAAAGAAATATCTCCAATTACAACAATGTAATGAGGAAGAATTCGCGAGTCGCTATCTTTTAATGGATTTTCTAACCGATCTCGAATAACAGAAGAGAGGAAGTAAAGCACATCACCTACTGTGTTTTTGTCATTTGCAATTAAACGAATACTTCGATCAGGTGCCCATGTATGAGGAAGAAACCGTGCATGATCCCAACTATCTGTTTCACTCATTGGATAGATAAAACAAGTTCTAAGTTCTGTATATGGATGTAGGGCTGTTAGCTGAGCTGTTATAATACGAATCAGATTTAGCGCTTTATTTCGGTCTTCACTGACAACACCTACTGCTAGATTATCTGTAAGGGATAATCGTGTAGGTACATCATATAACATAGACATTTTTTCTTGAATTTGTGTCAAGGCTTCATTTAGTGGATCATAATTTGCCATTGCTTGCTCTTTAGGAACTTCAATTTTATTAAAATTTGAAATATTACAATTTCCTACATTGATATGTAAAAAATCATCATGAACACAACTTTTTTCCCATAAACGGGAAGTACCATTTGCAAAATCAATTGCTTGTGCACAATCTGGAAACATGGAGTTTAGAACACTTTTGTTATAATCCATTTTTTGAGCAATTAATTCTGTCATTTTTGCAATATATTTTGTATAAGATTCCGTGCGCTCTTTTTCAGAATTGACAGCTTCTTCTCGATTGTATTTGATGTTGAGCATCGCCCAACTGCCACCGATTACTGCAGCGCCAAGGGACATTACCAAAGAACTTGCAATGTTAGCGGAATTACCAGAAATCATAGTTCCAGCAATCATTGGAATTACCATAGTAAAAGATGGTCCTAATGTTAGCAGCAAAGGTTGTTGTTTTTGATTGCTTTTCGCTGGAGCACGTTCTAAGGTAATCGTGTCATTATTTAAAAGTTCAATTTTTCTTGGTGTTCGTAAAAAATAAGATTCATCTCCGCTATACTCAGAAATTTCCTCCGAATAATCAGTAGATTCAATATTGATTTTTTTTAATACTTTTTCATTTACACTACATTCATTTTTAGGATTATTCACACAAAGGACATTTCCTAAATATACAATTTTAAGCCCTACAATATAGATGACATCACCATAGTTTAATGTTTTTGGAACAGTAAGGAGTCGACCATTTAGAAAAGTACCATTTACACTATTGCGATCTTTTATCATGATAGTACCATTTTCACTGAAAATTTCAGCGTGATTTGGAGAACAAAATTTATTCGAATGAATAATTAAATTTGACGAATTAGCACTTCCGATTGTTACAGTTTTAATTGAGTCAATATCGAATAAATATTTTTCAAAGCAAGTATTTCCTTTATCTGCATTGGTTACAGTTAAAGAAAAAACAATATCTGAATTGCGTAAGTTACAGTTTAATAATACTCCTGATACAAGTGTACAACTTTCAACAATTGTTTCATTTTTTAAAATTGAAAATTGTTTTGAATCGTGTATACTCCACTCGCCACTCCAGACTTCAAGTGGTAAAAGAATATCTTCTACAATCCCACTAGAAGAGGGGCGGATTTCCACAGCTAATGATTTATTGTCAATAACAGGTAGATATATTTCTTGAAAACCATTTTCAAAGATTACAGTTAGTAACAAGTTGTTCATTTATTTTATCTATCCTTTCTACAATTGGTTTATTGAATATAGGTAATTTGGATGCCATTTAGTATGGTGTGTCTGTGCTTGTAGAGACTTTATTCATGATTACTCCGTCTTCTACATACATAAGCTCTGTTGTTGAAACAAACTCATATGTGTAATAATCATCATCTCCATAAAAAATGACTTCTGCATCAGAGGTAACTTCGTAATAAAGAGAAACTGTATAGATACCATTTTCATAAATATCTGCCCAACCACTAGCTTCGGACTCAGGAGGAAACATAATAATGGTTCGATTGTCTCGTTCCCATCTTCCTGATAAATATTCAGCCATTGCAGCGGCATTGAATTCAACCAGATGATAATCTTCCGATCTTACAAATTGATAATTGCCTAAGTAAAGAAAATCGCTTTCATCATCAACGATATAATTAAATGAAGTAACAACAACTTCTGGATCATCTTCATGTAAGAGTACAACCGTATCGTCTTCGATTTTATAAGTACCAAAGATATCTTCGATACCATATTCTGTGTATTGATAAGAATCGTCTTCAAATGTTACAAGGCTTAAACCATCCGTAGAATACCAATCTCCAGCCAAAG
Organism: uncultured Lachnospiraceae bacterium; assembly: GCA_964370595.1. Taxonomy (GTDB): domain Bacteria; phylum Bacillota; class Clostridia; order Lachnospirales; family Lachnospiraceae; genus Brotaphodocola. Next base: position 5,805 of record CAYJKD010000076.1, on the reverse strand, counting down.
TTTTTTGAGAAAGTCCACCGCCAGTTGCTAATTGAACAATAAGGGTAAGTAGTAAAATTCCTGCAACACCGCCTCCAATTATAATACCTAATAGCTTTTTATCTGCAGTGATTGGTTTTTTTTCTGTAGTTACAGTTGTGGCATTTGCTAAATTTGAGGTGATATCATTTGCAATAGAATTACCAGTAGTAGGCGGAATAGGATTTGATATAGGTGGCTGACCAGAAGCTAATCGCTTTGCTTCTTCTTCAGCTTGAAGCTTTCTTTGTTGAACCGCCTCCTCTAAGCGCCTAACTTCAGCTTCTTGAGCTAATCGAATGGCTTCTTTTTCTGCAAGGATTCGTTGTGCCTCCTGTTCTTCTAATTGTTTTTTTCGTGAAGATACAAATAAAGCGGATGTGTTGTCACTTGATGGAGCATTTTGATTTCTGTTATCATTTTCCATAGTAATTCTTTCCTTTCTATAATATATTTTCTGTGTATTCATAGAGAAATCTCTATAAAGAATGATAAAAATTCATGTATATGATTACATATACAAATTTTTCAACGATTATATCATAAAAAAAAACAATAATTTAAATGTTACAAAAAACACACTTTTTAGAAAAAAAATATGTTTTTCTTAATAGTTGAAAAATTTATTGAATTTATGGTATTATGTTATTAATTGTAGAAAGCATTTAATAATGCGAAAGGTGGTGAAGATTGGAGAAGATTAGCTTATTTATTTCGAATAACAAGAAGCTATATTTTAGTAGCGATTTAGAGTTTCGAGTACGACTTTTTAATATTTTAGCATTTGGAGCTGCTGTAATGTGCTTTTTCCTTACAATAGCAACTGCTGTTACACAAGCTCCGTTTGTTGTCATTTTTTTATGTTTTATTTCAATTTTCTTTTCAGCGGGAATGCTTTTTTATTCTCAAAAGACAAAAAATTACAATCGGTGCTATATTATAACAATTGTTCTTGTGTTTTTTATCATATTTCCTATATTTTTCTTTGTAGATGGTGGGTATCAAAGTGGAATGTCTAACTATTTTGTATTTGCAATTGTGTTTACGGTGCTAATGTTGGATAAAGTATATGCAATTATTGTGTCATTACTTGAAATCTTGCTGTTTTTAGGAATGTGTACGATTGCATACTTGTGTCCTCAAGCAGTAATTCCGATTACATCAGAAGCCCGTATATTTGCAGATTTAATTATTGCATTCTTAGGTTCTGGTGTGATTTGTGGTATTGTGGTATTGTTATATATGAATGAATATGAAAAGCAAAGAATTCTTCTAAGCGAGCAGAATGAACAGCTTCAGAAGTATAATGAAGCGAAAAATACATTTTTAACGACAGTTGCACATGAAATTAAGAATCCTCTTACTGCAATATCTTTAAATGCAAGAGATACGATTGAACTATTTTATGAAGAACTTCAAGATGAAGAATTAATACAAAGCAATTTAGAAACGGTAGAAAAAATAGTAATGCGAATTGATCGAATTCTATCAGATTTAATGGACACGGTATCGATTGAGCAAGGTAGACTATCATTGGCACTATCGCCTATGCAATTTGAAGATGTTTTAAAGGAAGCAGGGAATATACTTAAGAGAGATGCAATGGCAAAAAATAATGAAATTATATACAAAATAGAACCGTTACCACCAATTTATGGAGATTACCAAAGATTATTGCAGGTAGTAATAAATTTATTATCCAATTCAATTAAACATACCAAAAATGGAGTGATTCAGCTTACTTTAACGGCACATGATGATTACCAAGAAGTAATGGTATCTGATACAGGAGATGGGATTCCAAAAGATATTTGTAATAAAGTGTTTAAGGGATATGTATCTATGAGCAAGGAATATTGGAGACATGGAATTGGGCTCTATATTAGCCATCAAATTGTAATGGCTCATAATGGGAAGATTCAAATAGATAGTAAATTAGGAGAGGGAACCAAGGTATCATTTCGAGTACCAATTGGTGAATGTTAGGATTTGATTAAGGAGGATATGGTATGAAGGGGAAAATATTGATAGTAGAAGATGAAGTTGAAATACTCTATTCTAATAAAAATATTTTGAAAAGGCGAGGGTATGAGGTTCTTACTGCAGAGACAGTGAAGGATGCAAAAGAAGTGTTAGAGAAAAATAAGCCAGATTTATTGATTTTAGATATTATGTTGCCAGATGGAAGCGGAGTTGATATTTGCAATTCATTTCGTGAAAACAATAAGCAACCAGTGTTGTTTTTGTCAGCGAAGCGTGATGTATCGACAAAAGTTGATAGTTTAAAAAAGGGTGGGGACTATTATCTTACAAAACCATATCACTATGAAGAACTTTTAGCAATCATCGAAAGATTATTAGAACGGAAAAATGAATCAATGGCAAAAACATCAATTACGATTGGTGATTTACAGTTTGACTATTCAACATTTAATGCTAAAATAGCTGGATGTGATATATTTCTTACAAAAATTGAAGCAACAATTCTTAGTATTTTAATCCAAAATATAAATAAGGAAGTCAATCGAGATTACTTATATGAGCAAGTATGGGGAAATGTAGAATATGGAAACTCAAGGGTGTTAAAAACACATATATCAAGGCTAAAGCAAAAAATAAACTGTGAGAATACAGACTGCTATGATATTTTGGCAATTTATGGAAAAGGATATACATTTACCGAATATTAGGTGTGATACCCTATGGATTTATTGAAGCATTGTACATTACATTTAGCTATGAGATACGGTTATTCTTGCCTATTATGGAAATGGGTATTCATTTGATATAAGAAAAAACGCTTTAAAAGAAAACCTTTTGGAATCTTTTCAAGCGTTTTTTGTATGTTTGTGTATTATACTTAATTTTCAACAGGAGATGCAACGCCTACTATGGTAAGTCGAGCTTCTGTAAAAACATATGCACATGTTACAAGTACAACTAGTTTATCATCAGGCCCCAGTTCTTGGTCATGATAGAACAATGCACGATTTTTAACTTCATTTAGATAATCTTGCTGTGTATATGTTTCAGAAAATTCAAGTGGAAACATTTCAGATAAAGCATCTACATAATAGGCAGCTGAAATATCCATTTTATAATCACCATCAAAATTTTTGATCATAAAATAATCATTGGTTGCATCATATCCTGGCTCTGCATATTTATCTAAAGAGCCAAACATAGATCCATTTCTTGTATTATGACCATAAATAATCCATATATCTTCATCAAAACCACCAGGAAGTCGGCTATCCATAAAGATAGATCCTAAGTCATTCGGGGTTCCATTGGCAAGACGATATAAATAATAATCATTTTCAGGTCCGATTACTACAGGATAATTAATCATCTCATCAGAACTTTTAATCCACCCTACTAAATCAGGAAATTTTTCTTTTTGTTCATCTAAATTGATATTGATAGTAGGCAATGGTGCAGTTGGAGTAGTCTCTTCATCTGAAGTACCATCACTAGGGTCATGGTTAACGGTAGGAGAAAGGGTTGTTGTAGGTTCCTCCACGATATCATAAACATTATCTGCTTCTTGGTAGACGCTAAACTCAGAATAAAGACCATAAGCAAATGCAGCAGCACTGATATAAAGTGCAATAATTATTAATTTCTTAACTAATTTCAAAATGAGCTCCTTTATTCATTCTATTTGATAATTGGATCAACTTGATAGGTAGAGATACAACCAGCATAGTCACTTACAAACAGATAAAATGATTTATCAGGAATTGCAAAAGTAACACTATGTTTATCTTTTGATACATAAAGAGGTAAAATAACCTCTCCATCTGCAGTTCGCCCAAATACTTCTTGTAAATTTACCCCTGAAATAGGATCTTCTAAAAAGATTTCAAGTTCTGATGAATCGTAAGTAAAATCAACGACTCTTGGTGCATCTCGATCGATGGAATCTACAGTTACATCAAGGGATGCTGTTTGGTTATTTGCACCTACAGCATGTACGGTGTAGTTTCCGTTGCTATCAGCCCAAAAAGTCAGCTCATTTTTGTTGGTAATTGTAACATCTAGTTGCTCTCCAGACTCAGATAATGCGTAAGCATTTTTCACATCTCCAAATGGAGAAGACATCCGTGTAGCCACTAAAACAGAATCGTTGGTGTACTCATCAACAACATTAATTATACTTGCGTGAGTTAGGGTTGGTGGAGAAAAAATCAATGCACCAAAGGCAACACATGCAGCAGTTGCAGTTGCAAAAGTACCTTGGAAAATAATTCGGTTGGTAGAAGCTGTACGGGATTTCACTTCAGGTTGAAATGATTTAGCAGGTTCAAAATTATTAGCTGCTAAAACATTATCTAATATACTTTTTGCTTTGGCAGGTTCGATTTTTACTTCTTCAGCTTGTTTATTTAAACTATGTTTTATTCGAAGATCATTAAAAAATTGAATCAAAACGGTTACTCCTCTCGTGGTTGTTAATTAAAATAAATAACTTATCAGCATTTAAGCAAACTGTTTCTGATAAACTCGTTGTTGATAAGCCTTATAATTATTAGGATACATGATTGATGGAAAAAGTTCATATTATTGTGGAAATAATTTTTTTAGCATGTTTTTTGCAGTGTACAAGCGGCTTTTTACAGTACCGACGGGGCAATCCATAATCTCTGCAATCTGTTCGATCTTAAAGTCATCATAATATTTAAATATAACTGTGGATCGAAGCAATGCAGGTAATTGGTCAATTACGGACAGAATAGAATTTTCTAATTCCTGTTTCATTAACACTCCCTCTGGATTATGTTCATCATTTTCATCGCAGTAGTTAGAAAGGATATCATCTGAGACACTATCTGGTTTTTTCTTTTCTAACATTCGAATGCATATGGAATATGTAATTCGTTTTGCCCAAACAAAAAATGCTTTTCCATCTTTGAGCTCATCGATTTTTTGTAAAATTTTCATATAGCTATCTTGAAGCGCATCTTCTGCATCTTCTTTATTCTTCAATATAGAAAAGGATAAATAATATAAGCTTTGATAAGAAAGCTCATAAAGCTTTACAAACGCATCTGTATTCTTTTGTTTTATCTTTTCTACGAGACTAGCGATATATTCGTAGTCGTATTTCATTATATACCTCCCCCTAATAAGACCACTGGTCTTTTAAGCATATCATTATTATCATACTATTTTTATGGAAAAAAAACAATCTCCGTTTGTGCTAATTTACTCTAATTTAAAGGAACTCTTTGTTTTTTCGAAATCAAATAGCTTGCAATGTATGAAAGGCTGGGTAAGCTGTTACAAAAATATGTGAAAAAATCAAAAATTAATTGAACTTTTTTTGATTTCATTGTATCCTTATAATTGAGAGGTAGTTTATACAAAAAAAGTGGAGGAGGACTTTAGAAGAAAAGGGGATTAAACATGGTTAATAGAAACAAAATTGAGTTGTCTATGTGGAAAAATAGCATTATCTTATTTATAGCTATAATAATAAGTATTTGTTGTTTTTTTAATATAAGAGCAGAAAATTTAGGCAGTTCAGAAGATGGCTTAAAAACCGGACAGAATATTGAAATAGAGATTAAAGAAGTTACATTACCAGAAGAACTTCAAATTTCTATGATATTAGAAGAAGAAGTTCCACTTGCAGCAATTCCAGATATTCCTTGGTCATTGCTAAATCTAATTATTTTTATTGTAATTTTATCAATTACTGGCATTTTGCTAATTCATTATGCTATAAAAAATGTAAAACAATCAAAATACGATGGATTACTAGAGCTTTCCTATATGAAGCAA
>CAYJKD010000075.1:673-11446 GCA_964370595.1 uncultured Lachnospiraceae bacterium | reverse complement strand
ATACCCAGGATAAGAAGGTACCTTGTAAGTCAAAATATGAAATTAAAATATTACTTAATCCAAAATTGCGTTCTATGGAATGTAGTAAGCTTGTACTAAAAAACTCTTGTGTAGTTACCTGGTGGTTGGCTATTTCAGAGAAAAAATTTAGTTGATTTGATTCTTTGTTCATTGTGATCATCTCCGTTTGATTTATTCTAAAACTATTATACTATGAAAAGAAGTGTATTTAAAATAAAAATACAATAAAATAGGGAATATTCCCTATAAAAAGTTTGCGATTCTCATAATAGATGTATAAATGGATAAAGTTACTTATGTAATATGAATGAGGTCTTACATGATTGTTCATTTAGAAAAAACAATAAAAATACTTAATTCTACGTACGAATATATGTATTATAAGAATTATTCTTGTAGTGGTTTGTTTATATATGATATAGTTTTACAATAACATAATGGTTTTTTGAAGGATAAATATTATAATTGCAACCAAATGTAAACGAAAGTTGCCATATAGTTGTTAGACTCGCAACCAGAAAACCGTTACAATGCAATCAGGAGGTGATACTTAATGAATATGACATTAGGAGAAAAAATTAGAGAATTACGCAAAATCAATGGAATGTCACAAGAGTATCTTGCAGAGCAAATGGAAGTGAGTCGACAGTCTATTTCTAAATGGGAAAATGGTTTGTCCGAGCCATCTTCTGATAAACTATTTAAGCTTGCAAATATTTTTAATGTGTCAGTGATTGAGCTTCGTAATCCAAATTCAAATGTTGAGCTTGTGCTTAACATACGAAAGGAGATTACTACTATGAAAAAATCGAAACCCTTAATTGTACTTATTATCTTATCATTAACCATTTTTATATCCCTATTTGCGTTTGGGATTTATGCCAACTTTAATGGACGCTATAGTGAAGAAACAATCCTTTATATTATGATTGCTTCCGCAGGATTTATGTTTCTTTCCTTCGCTCCGATTTTTGTATCAATTTTACAGTTTGTATATAAAGATTGTAAGCGAAATGGAATTAAACCAACTTTTTGGGTTATTATTTCAATGACTTTTGTGGGACTTGCATATTATTTTATCAAAAGAGATGCACTTGCAAATAAATAAAGTCATATGAAATTAGTGTCATCTCCCGTAGACGTAAATGAGCATTGATACCTTGACTTTACCCATTTAGTTTAATATAATCAAACTAAATGGGTAAAGTTTATTGGAGACATTCTATTATGAGTTTTATGATAGAATATGGAAAGGTATAAAATGAATAAAAAAAACAACATAACTCTGAAAAATGGATATTCGAATAGTATAGAAAATGAGTTGAGTTCTTCTGAAATATTAAATTCTATATTGGGTGTAGCTCCTATAGCATTTAATGTATGGAACAAAAATATGATGAATATTATGTGTAATGCACACATAATGGAAATTTTTAGTGTAACGGATTCAGAAGAATTCTTAGATAATTTTTTTGAATTTTCACCCGAATTTCAACCAAATGGCAAAACATCCAAAGAAATGTCTCTTATAAATTTTGAATTGGTATTGAAAGAAGGGAAACATACCTTTCATTGGATGCATCTTACACCAAATGGGAATCGAATGCCTTGTGAAATCACATTAATTAAGTTGGAGAATCCATCAAATGGGATTTATGTAGTAGGCTTTATAAACGATTTGCGTACAGAATTTGATTATGAGCAAAATGATGTTAGTTACGATTTTTATTTTTCGGATAAACTTCCGAAAAGCCGTTTGATGTACGAAATGAAAGAGATATCGGATGAATGGTTTTTTACCATAGACTTGAGAACGGGAAGTATAGCATTTTATGGAAAGTGGTGGTTTAGTTCCTTTGGATCCAATGCAATTATTACTGAGAGCGAGTTGTTTGAGTTTAATCTGATCAGTGAAGACGATATCCATATTTACCAAGGAATGATGGATGATATAAAAGTTGGTATCACTAAAACATATGAATTTAAACTGTTAAATGACTTGGGCGCATACAGATATCACAGCATTACCACTTCATTTATAAATGATAGTAAAGGGATGCCTATATTTGTAATGGGCAAAGGTGTTGATATTCATGAGCAACGAGCCATCGAGGAGAGATCTCAAAAAGACTTACTTACCGATTGCTATAATAAAATAAGCGCTGAAAATATTATATCGGAAAAATTAGCAAAAACGGATGGGAACACACACGCTTTTTTTATCATTGATATTGATGATTTTAAGGCAGTAAACGATAACTTGGGGCATTTCTTTGGGGATGAAGTCCTTAGAGATATATCTTCTGGTTTGAAAGAAGCATTTAGAGAGATTGACATCATTGCAAGAATTGGCGGAGATGAGTTTATTGTTTTTGTTGAAAATATGTCAGATATGGATATTATTTCTAAAAAAGCGGAGAAGATACTTGATGTGTACCGAAAAACGTACTCTGGTGAATATAAAGATTATTCTATTTCAGGAAGTGTGGGTGTTGCACTGTATCCTAGGGATGGAATAACTTATGATGAAATCTATCAAAATGCGGATAAGGCGCTATATCATGCAAAAATGCAAGGTAAAAATAGGTACATGTTTTACTCTGCTGATTTTAATATTGGCACCACAAGAAGTGTTACTAAAATTGAAAATGCAAATAGAATTGCAAGCTCGTTCTTTGACTATGATTTAATTTCTGCAGTATTTAATATCCTGTACGAAAAAAATGGCGATAGTGATTCTATCAATCTAGCACTTAGTTATTTGTGTCAAAAATATAATGCCGATCGGAGTTATATTTTTGAAACTTTAGATGATGGATTGACACTGAATAATACATTTGAATATTGTAAAGAAGGCATTGGAAGTGAGATAGAAAACTTACAAGGAATTCCATATGAATTATTTGCAGATTTTCTTGATAAAGCACATAATGATATTATATATTCCAACAACTTAAGAGAAACCTTAGAACAAGACCGCGCGTTTGAAATTATGGATGATCAAGGCATTTTATCATTTGTCCATGCTCAAATTAAACGGGATGGAAAAATGATGTTTTTCTTAGGTCTAGATGATTGCACAAAAACTAGAATATGGACAGAACGAGAAATTAACAGTATACAATATATTGGCAAATTTCTATCCATTATCTTGCAAGGTAAGCATCTTCGAGACGAGTTGCAAGAGCTTGCAATAAGCAATAAAAACTCCGCAGATATTTTAAACACCATAGATAGTGTGGTGTATGTAAGCGATTTAAATAACTATGATTTACTGTATCTGAATGAACTTGGAAAACGTGTAACGGGAATAACGTCTGACGAAGAATATACGGGAAGAAAATGCTATAATCTTTTACAGGGAAAAGACGAGCCTTGCGATTTTTGCACAAATCATCTGCTAAGCGAAGATGAGTACTATGAGTGGCCGTATTATAATCCAAATTTTGATACAACATTTTTGCTAAAAGATAAGCTTATTAATTATAATGGCAATAAGGCAAGACTTGAAATTGCTACCGATATATCAGACCTTATAAAACTTGAAAAAACGTTAACCGATAGACTTACAGACGAAAAATTTTTAATGGATTGTGTTGAAATGCTTCATGCTGGGAATGAACCGAATGCTTCTATATTTTCTCTTTTGAAGGCGGTAACAAATTATTACGACGCAGATCGAAGCTATATATTCGAAGTGTCAGAATGTGGGGGATTTATCAGTAATACATATGAATATTGTAAACCTGATAAACAAGCGTTCAAAGATAATCTTCAAAATCTACCCAAAAGCGAACTTAGTATTTTGTTGAATAAATGTGAATCGCAAGAGGCCCTTTTTATGGATATCTATACACTGGAAGAAGACTCACTTGAGTATGAGCTTATGAAATTTCAAGACCTTACCGATATAATTATTGGCGCAATACGAGTAGAGGGTAATGAAATAACAGGATTTGTAGGTGTAGATAACGCATTAAAAAACAAAGAAAAAATCTCAATAATAAGAACAGTTGCAAAATTTACTGCCACATTCCTTGATGAGACGAAGTTGCTTTCAAACTTAAATAAGCTCAGTTACTATGACACACTTACAGGTGTTAAAAATAGGCATAGCTATAGTTTAGCCATAAAAGATATTGATAAGAATATCAATAGTTTGGGGGTATTATATGCAGATATTATTGGTTTAAGCTCATTAAATGATGCGAATGGGGTAATGTTTGGAGATAGTATTTTGATTAATTTGTCAAAGATTCTGTACGAAGTATTTGAAGATAAAGTTTTTCGTGTGGGCGGTGATGAGTTTGTTGTAATTTCAGAAAATGTTACAGAGTCTGATTTTGAAAAAGATATTGCATTGTTAAAAGAAAAACTTGCAGTTGAGACAGCTTACAAGGTATCGATCGGTTATACTTGGAATAAAAATGTTAAAAATATCAATAGCGATTCATCAGATTTATACGATTGTGAGAACTATAGTCGTATTTTGCGCGAAAATTTGGAGATGGAAATCGCAAATGGAAAATATACGGTGTATTTACAACCACAAATGCATCTTGTGTCTGGAAAAGTAGAAAGCGCAGAAGCTCTTGTAAGGCGTATTGGTGCATGCGGTTCGATACAACCGCCAATTTACTTTTTACCATTTTATGAGAAAGAGGGTATTGTATCAAAAATTGATGTATTTGTGTTTGAGACGGTTTGTAAAACATTAAAATCATGGAATGACAGTGGTGTGAAAACTTTGCCAACTATATCCGTAAATTGTTCAAGAATGACGATTTCAAAAAAAGGGATTATTGAAAAATTTTCGCAAATTTGTGATCGTTATGGTGTAGATCACTCAAAACTTGTCATCGAAATAACGGAAACGATAAACAGAGTTGACGAAAATGTTTTGGCTTTGATAATCAAAGAATTTTCAGATGCAGGTTTTTTGGTTTCTCTTGATGATTTTGGAAGCGGCTACTCAAACTTAAACTCTCTTGTAGCCTCGGATTTTGATGAAATTAAAATTGATATGAAAATAATTGATGGGATACACAAAGATAAAAAATCCAAGTTATTAGCAAGCCTAGCAATTGGACTTAGTGAAGGACTTGATCATGTTTCATCGGTTGCAGAAGGTGTTGAAAATAAGCAGCAACATGATATATTGTGCGATATGGGATGTACAATCGGTCAGGGATATTACTATGCAAAACCGATGCCAATAGAGGAGTTTTCGAATACGTATATAAAGATATAAAATCTTTTGTGTATAACTACAAGAGCTTTTGGTTTATGTGAGTGCAATTTTAATTTAGTGTAAGCAATTTAATATTAGACGGACTATATAATTATTACGAGGAGAGCAGAGATGGAGAATAAAAAAGGAATTGAGATTGTAACCGAGAGGGTATAAGCCATTAATCGATTATGGAGAGTGGAGAGTTGCAGGATTAAAGTTTTGTGAAGATCTACTTCTAGAGAATATCAAGACGATGCAAAAGCATGATGAAACAGACGAAGTATTTGTATTGTTAAATGGATCTTGTACGTTGTTTTTAGGCGGGGATGAAGAAAAACCAGGGGAGATTATTGGTGTGGATATGGAACCGCATAAGCTCTATAATATAAAAAAAGGAGTATGGCATAACCACATTATGGATGAAGATGGGGAAGTATTAATCGTAGAGAATCGAACAACTTCAGATGATAATTCGCCAATTATTCAATTGAATGAGGAACAGTTAAAGCAGTTAAAAAAATATGGTAATTAAGAAAATAACACACGTAAAGCTTAGAAAATTACTGAATTAAGGCTTAACAGAATAGGAAGGAATTCAATGAGACATTTAAAGAAAGCAATCATAGTATTATCTACAATTATGACAATAGGAACAAGCATGGTAGCTGGAGCTACAGAACCAAGTCAAGGGCAGTGGAAACAAGATAACCATGGCTGGTGGTATGAATTTAATGATGGAAGTTATGTTGTAAATAGTTGGTATCAAGCAGATGGAAATTGGTATTATTTTTATGCAGATGGGTATATGGCTGCAAATACCACAACACCTGATGGTTATTATGTAGATCAAAACGGTGTATGGTCAAATACACCACCGCAGCAATTGGGAGATTATAAACAGGAGTATAAAAATATCGTAAAAGGCATCTACGATAGTCTGCCAACTTATGCGAACAATCGTTTTGAAATCATGCTTTCAGATTTAAATGGAGATGGAATAGAGGAGTTAATGGTAGGGCATTACTCTGTAAAGCAACCCCTTGAACGTGCATACAGTGCATATACCTATATGAATGGAGCTATAACACCTCTCGTTGTAGATCAGTCACTATACGCAGATGCTGGTGGACCTTATCATAAGATGAATGTTGTAACAAAAGATGGGAATACCGCATTGTTTTTACTTGTACACACAACATTAACAGGATCGGATTACTCCTATACTATGTTTGATAATGCTAAGGTATATGATTTTGATGGAAGTCAGTGGATGATTCAAGAAAGCGCAGATTATACAAAGAAACTGATTAACTTTGATCCTCCACAGATGGGGGAAATCGGATCAATTACAACTATCATTAATGGAAATCAAATTACTAGTAATCAAGAAGCAGTATTTCAAGGATGGGTAAGCTCTTTTGAAAATTTAAATATAACGATGTATGGTTATGATGAATTTATTCAATAATCGTGAAATGTAAGAAAGTAATCCATATAGCAAACCACAGTCAAAAGAATATTTAAGCCAGTAAGCATGATGGAGCATCCGAATTGTTACTGGCTTAAATATTCACTATTATAGGTGTTGATTGATTCTATCTTCAAATAAAATGTATAGTTGGCTGAGAACCATATCCCAGTTTTATTCTCAATTACTGAGAGGATTTATCTCACTTCTACGGTTTCAGAAAGTCCCCAAAGTTCTTTAATCTCTACGTGTTTACTCTTACGCACCAAGAATAATCCAACAATGAAAAGTAGTAATGGAAATATGAATGAGCATGTATTAACAAGTGTTGAAAACATTGCTGGAGTATCAAAGTTACCAGTTTCTAAAACCATATTGCTTGCATATAAAAGAAGTGGTTGATCGGTTACAACTGGTAGAGAAATTATAAAAATTGCTGAATTCCATATAGCATGAAATATAATTGGAACCCATATGTTTTTTGAGCGAATATAAATGGCTACCATAAATAAGCCTGTGCCGATAACACTTAGCACTTGAATGGGACCTCCGGTAAAATGGATAAGTGCAAAAAATATCATAGTGATAAATACAGCATTGCTTACAGCTCGCTTTTTACATGATTTCAATAACGATTGGCAGAAAAGTCCTCTAAATGTAATTTCCTCATAAATGCCTACACATATTGCTTGGAAGATGGCCATCCCAATAATTATAGGTGAAAGAATTAGTTCTGTGCTACCAGAAATTTTCAATGTGAAAGCTAACCCTAATGCACCAATTAACATTACTATTGCTGGGATAAATGCCGGAGACCATTTTAATAGGTTGTTTCGGCTAAATTGATAGTTATATTTTTTATCAAGTAAAAAATGGGTAACAATTAATACGAATATTGCGGATATTAGTCTACCAAGTCCATCAAAAAGTTGTTCTGCAAACGTCGAGTCAAATGATATATTTGCCAAACTCATTATATAACCCAGTGGTACCATTGATACAAATAAAAACAAAGTTGATAAAATTATCATTGCTACCGAGTACACAACTGGGTGTTTTGCGATTAGTGAAATCTTATCCATAATTCCTCCTTTTTCTCTGAATATTTTCTAAATGCAACTATAATATTTTACATTGTGTGACTTTATTTGTAAAGAGGAATTATAGTTGCATTATTTCTCTAAATTGAAGTAGCTTTGATTAATGGGTTAGTTAATAACTCGATAGACTCATTGTTTTCAATGACTTGAATGGATATTTTAACCACATAATTTTCAATTCCTATAACGGATAACTCATCCAAAATCATATACTCGTAAAAATATGCTCCAAGAGTAATCTTGTGTTCATTTGCATAATCTATAATCTTATCATATGCTTCCTCAACGGTAAAGTAACCGTTTTTATGGTAATAATTTAGATAGTTACCCGCTGGTTTTATTAAGGTGGATTTTGACTTTGCTTTCGTTTTGCTAAAGTAATAGTCAAAATAGGTTTTGTTTTTGAAGTCCTTATTTTTTATAATATGTCCAACTGCACAAGGCAGATTAAGCATTCGGTCGCCAGCATTTTGTATGTGATTTGTGAAAGGAGTATAGTAATCATCTTCATCTGCTTCCGTAATATATAAGCTCTCTTTTTCTTCAAATGCGATGTATATATCCTTAGATTCGCACTCAAAATAAGTATGAATTGTTTTTCGTTTTTCTTTCATTAATTCTTTGGTTCTTTGTAGCTTTTTAATCCGATCATCTAAAATCTTTTCATGTTCTTCTAAAAGAGTTATGCAATTTTTAGCAGACCGTGTTTTTAAATATTCTTTGATTTTTGATAGGGTAAGTCCCATATCTGTCAATGATTTTATTACAAAAAATGTTTCGATCTGAAAGACGGTATATCCTCTAAATCCATTGTCATCTTTGCGTTCGGGGCAGAATACACCTTCTTTATCATAATAGAATAGCGTATGTTTAGAAACTCCAACTATTTTTGCAAATTCACTTGTGGTAAAAGATTTATCAAACAAAATAAAATACCCCCTTGCATATAGAGTAACTCTATAGTTTATACTCATAGTATAACAATAAAACAATATAGTTTCAAGAAGGAGATATTTTACGAAATGACAAACACAGATTATGGCACGATGCCAATTGGAAAACTAATCCTTAAACTAGCAATTCCAAGTATTGTTACGATGATCGTTGGTTCACTTAACATGGTAATTGACGGAATATTCATGGGCAACTTTATTGGTAGCTCAGCACTTGCAGCAGTAAATCTCGTAATGCCAATCATGATGATGATATTTGGACTTGTAGGTATGGTGGCTAGTGGCGCTGGAATTCGAATCGGAATATTATTTGGGAAGGGTAAAAGCAAGGAAGCTTCTAACGTATTCTCTGCTAGCACCATTATGATTTTTGCAATCGGTATTATCATAGCACTTTTTGCATTTTTCTTTACGGAAGATCTTATATTTGCACTTATAAAAGATGAACAGTTAGCATCACTTGCATACGACTACGTAAAAGTAATGATACCTGCAATACCTTTTATTGCTCCGCTGTTTGCTTTCGATAATTTTTTGCTAATATGTGGTAAGATCAATCGAAGTACATGGATTAATATATGGACAGCGCTAATTAACATTGTTTTGAACTGGTATTTTATCGCGTATTTGGGACTAGGAATTTCTTATGCAGCACTAGCAACATCAATCAGTATGGTTGCAGGTTCTGTCTTTTCGATTATTCCATTTGTTACAAATAAATTAGATCTTAAATTCACGAATCCTAAAATTCCGTTAAAAGATATAAAAATGATTATATATAATGGAAGTTCTGACTTTTTCCAAAGCATTGCTGGTTCTGTTATGGCTATTTTAACAAATGGAATTATGCTTGCAGTCGCTGGTGCAACAGGTGTAGCTGCAATGTCAATTATATCGTATATAGAAATGTTATTACTTCCTTTACTTATGGGAATTGCTGGCTGTGTTCAACCTGTAGTAAGTTATAATTTTGGAGCAAAAAATTATGACAGAGTAAGGGAAACCTTCAAAAAAGTATGTATACTATCGATTGTTATATCAGTAACTTCATTTACTGCAATGCTAATATTCCCAGAGTTTTTCGTATCTTTATTTGCTAGTAAAGAAGATACGGAACTAATTGATATTGCAACTACTGGACTACTGCTATATGCACCATCTTTTTTATTCAACTGGTTCAATATCATCGTGGGTACATTTTTAAGTGCATTCGAAAAACCGAAAGAATCTATGATTTTAATGTTCTTAGATTCCATGGTTTTCCCTGTGGTATTCTTCATTGTACTTGCAATACTTATAGGTATTAATGGAATATTTTTAGCCCAATCAGTTTCGGCTTTTGCAGCATTTTTAGTTGCTCTACGAATGTGGAAGAGAATTAGTTCAAATTTTAAAATCCATAAACAATAAACGAATTACTGTTAGTATTACCATCATGATTGACACACTATTCTCCATACCATATACTAATATTAAGCCATAACGGTAAAAAAAACATATGCTTATATGTAATATACAACTTTGGGAACGGGAGGAATGTAAGAATGAATCAAAATGATCAATGGTTGAAATGGATAATAGAATTGCAATCCATTGCTCAAGCAGGATTATATTATAGTAAAGACGATTTTGATATTGAACGTTTCGAAAGAATCCGTGAGATTGTAGTCGAGATATTGAGTGAGAATACAGAAGTATCTTGTGAAACTATAAGAGAGTTATTTTGTAATGAAATAGGGTATCAGACACCTAAAATTGATACGAGAGCAGCTATTTTTGAAGATGATAAAATATTGCTTGTAAAAGAAAACAATGAGACTTGGTCACTGCCTGGTGGTTGGTGTGATGTTAATGTTTCTGTAAAAGAAAATATAATCAAGGAAGTAAAAGAAGAAGCTGGACTTGATGTAACAGTAGATTTGGTAATTGCGATTCAAGATAGGGCGAAGCACAATCTACCAGCATACCCATATGCAGTACATAAACAATTTTTTTTAT
>CAYJKD010000075.1:0-663 GCA_964370595.1 uncultured Lachnospiraceae bacterium | reverse complement strand
TACGATCCAAGGTGGTGCTTTTGAGAAAAATATTGAAACAATAGATACAGGATACTTTGCAATAAATCAATTACCAAAGTTAGCAGAAGAAAAAAATAATAAAGAACAAATTGAAATGTGTTATTCTGCCTATAAGTCAAAGAACTGGACAACATTGTTTGAGTAAGTTTTATAGAAGAAGGGATAAATTTCAATTTATTATAAGTAGTTACAGAGAAAATTATAATACGTTAATGGTTGGAACTGGGGACAGCCCTTTGACCATACCATTTTATGAGAAGTGTGGATTTGTGGAATCTCATAGAATAAAAAACTTCTTTATAGATAATTATGATCATCCGATTTATGAAGCAGGAGAACGGTTAATTGATATGGTTTATTTTAAGAGGGTGTATTTTTATGCATCATCTTTTTTGTTCGTGAATACACTTTGAGTACAATAATTTTATAAATGAAAAAAAGCTGAGAAAAAATAAAGAAATACTTGAAATGATTGATAACAAAAGTAGCAATATGAGAGGGTAGAAGAATATGAAGAAAATAAACTGGAAAATATTTAATATTGCACTTTGGTGTGAATTATTACTGGCATATCTATTACCATTTAATGTTGTAAATGATTTTGAGTATCAAGTAGGTTTTCCAATTTCTTTTTTGAGCGTT
>CAYJKD010000074.1:0-11543 GCA_964370595.1 uncultured Lachnospiraceae bacterium | reverse complement strand
TAACCAATTAAAAACTTCATTACTGAATTGATAGGTTTCTTCTTCATCTTGAAACGTTTCTAACAGAAAATCTAGGTATGCACTCACATGGTAAGTAGTAATCATTGATAAACCAATCCCGACAATTGCATTATTCGCATCATTCCATTCAGGTCGTTGTGTATTCATCCATATTCCACCGCCAACCATTAGGTTTGATATTTTTGCTAATGCTGGTACAATTAATTTTTCGCACAAGGAAACGGTTAACACTTTCCCATTCCGAAGAATAAATTTTCCGTCTGTTCCCATTTGAGCTGATATTTTTTCTATTTCTTGGTCTTTTTCAAAATCAAAATAAATTGTATTTTTACTATCCTTTTGTATTGATTCATAATCTGAAATCACATAAGGGACATTGGCATAGCTAAATACAGGAAGTGTTAACATTTCTTTTAAGCGATTAGGAAAATGATTTTTCAATCCTTGTAACAACCGCAATAAATAAACAATCTGATGGTCTCCCCAATATCCAAGTCCACTAAATGGATTTTCAGGTTCTGGCTTTTCCCAATCGATTCCTTCTTTGTTAATGCGATATGGATTATATCCATCAAAGGTTGATGCATTTACAAATTTAGCAACCATATTTTCATAGTAGGATGGATAGGATAGCGCAAGTGCTTCCCAGTTTTGAAAAATATCTCTCCAGTTTCCTTCATAGTTGATAGTTTTATTTCCCTTTTCATCTTTTACAGCAATATTAAATTTATTCCAAGGTCTTGATGGATCTCCATGTCTTCTAGAGAAAGATAATGGCAAATACTCCAAAGCCAATCGATATAACAATTCATTTTGCTTTGCAACTTCTTTTAACTCATTAATATTTTTACAATCTTTTATTTTTTCTAAAAGGTCTTGCTCTTTCAGCGACTCTTTATTTCTAATACCGATAAATTTATAGAAGTCTTCATAGTCAAACTGATATCCTTCAAGGAAAATCCCACCTCTCATACAATTATATAAGGTATTTAAATAATGGGTCGCACAAGCAATTTTATCACCCGTACTTTGAATTCCATCTGCTTTATTTACTATTTCAATAATGTCTTTTGTTCCTTTTTCTACATCTGCAAATATTTCTGAAAAATTTCCCTTTTCAATAAAAGAACTTAGCTTTGCAATTTTATTATGGTCATATCCGTTATCTAATACAAACGAGTGAGTTATTGTTTCTTCACTTTTCAAGGTTTTGTTTAGTCGTATAAAATAACCGCATTTCCCACCATAAATTTCTCGTTCAATTCCATTTTCATTTCCATTCAAGAAAGCCTTTACTATTGCAGGGTTCAAATACACATCATCACAATCTCCTGTATGGTATGCGATATTTGCCTTTAGCATCTCAATGGGATTCGGTGTATCATTAATCTCTGTTGTAAGTGAATAGACTGCTAATTTATTACCTACCAATTCTGCTGCTTTATATGCATCTACTAACGTAGACCCTGTAGATTGGAGAGTTTGACTCACACCATATGGCATAATATTCATAATTCCATCTAGTAGTTCAATTTGTTTTAATTCATTGGTATGATTAACAATTTTTGAAGTCTTAATGATTCCAAACTCTTCACTACTTTGATACTCATAAGAATATGTGATTGATAAATCATGATTAACTTCTTCCATAATGACACGATCTGCATAGCATGACTTATAAATATTTCTAGTAATCGAATATTTTTGAATTCCATTTTGTTCAAATGGTTGCCATAATTTTCCATCTACTCGCATAATTGTTTTAGAACCAGTTTCATAGTCAAGTGCTAATTTATCATCTGTTTCATAAGGAAAAATATTACCTTCAGCATTTTTTCTTCCTGCTGTAACGCCTCCGTTAGAGGATAAAAAAATCCAGATATCACTAGAAGATGGAACTTGAATAAAAAATGGTGCTAATTTTTGACTATCGCTTATTTTATAATATTCTGTATTTCCAATGGTTACAAAATTATTTGTTTGATTCATTTTTCTTGCCCCTTTACATTTTTCGAATATGTAATGACTTTATTACCATCCCTGTTTCGCCAAAAAACAATTCAATATATTCATTGATGCTTGCATACATATCAAATTCTACATGATAACTCTTTGCTGTTTGCCCTTTCAATGTTACGGTTCCAAGATTGGCACTGTTGGCAAATATCGTCATTGGAACTTGTGCTAATTCTACTGCATCTGCAAATAGCTCCATATCAATTCCATATCTTCCATTTTCTTTCATCGCTAAATTGAATTTGTTGGATGTAGATCTTTTTGTAATAAAATCAGAACAATCAATTTCTGTGTCTCCCTCTACTTGGAATGTACCAAACTCATATACCTGTGAATTTGTATTCTCTGGAACATTGGTACACTTCACATCAATTGGATCTTTACTACATTGAAAACGCAATAAAGTACTTATAATATTTTTTCCTGTTCGGACTAATTCATAACGGCTTAATGTTCCTTTTTTCAATGATTCTTCACTATTATCATTCATTCCATTCTCTACAGCAGAGTTTGTTACCATATAGAGATCATTTTGGGAACGAATCATTTCACAGGTATTTTCCATGGTCGCAACTTCTTCTTCTCGGTTCATCGTTGCCCACCAGTCAGTCATTACAATACCATCAAAACCCCAATCATCTCGTAATATTACAGTATTTAAGTCAAAATTACTTGCTGCATGAATTCCATTGATGGGGTTATATGCTGTCATTACAGAATATGCTCCACCTTCTTTTACTGCAATTTCAAATCCTTTTAAATATATTTCTCGAATCGCTCGTTCTGAAACAGTTGAGTTAATCATCTTACGTTCAAATTCTTGGTTATTCAGTGCAAAATGCTTAATCGTCCCTGTTACATGATACTGATTCATTGTCTTAATCTGAGCTGCTGCCATTTTTCCAGTTAACAAAGGATCTTCTGAAAAATACTCAAAATTCCTCCCGCAAAGTGGGGTTCTGTGAATATTCATTCCTGGTCCAAGCAAGGTATCAATATTATTCTTTACCATC
Organism: uncultured Lachnospiraceae bacterium; assembly: GCA_964370595.1. Classification (GTDB taxonomy): domain Bacteria; phylum Bacillota; class Clostridia; order Lachnospirales; family Lachnospiraceae; genus Brotaphodocola. The sequence goes on along the minus strand of CAYJKD010000074.1, from coordinate 8,493 downwards.
TCTCGCGCAACAAAATGAAAAAGTTCTTCACTGAGTTCAGGATTAAATGTGGAAGCTAACGCTGTCCCATTAGGAATACTCATAGCCATCGTTCCACAGTCCATTCGTATCCCAGATGGTCCATCTGCACAACAAGCAATCGGAATTTTTCGCTCTTCTTGTAACTGTTCTGTAACGCCTCCTATTGCACCTGCTGTTCCAGCTGTAACCTTTGGAGAGCACATTCCCTCTCCTCTTGTCATATGAATAAGTTCTAAATCCGAAAGATCATTTACAAACTGGTCTACTGTGATTTCTCCCTTTTTGACCATATCAAATGTATAATGAAAGTCTGTTTGTTTCAGAATTTCTTTTCTCTGCTTCTCTATTCTATCCTGAATATTATATGTTCTAAGAGGAACTTTCTCTGTATCTATTTGATAGGTTCCATCCTTTAAAACACTTATCATTCTAGAAAATTCTTTTATTGGCCCCATAGCACAGTTAACAGTTTCTATTATTTTCATATCAAGAAGTTCAAATGTTCCTGCAACTTTTGTAGAAGAAGAATCAAATCCTACACTTATGGTATATATTCCTTTTTCTAAAATAAAAGCAGAATTTTTTTCATCAAAACTTGCCATATCCTTTTCATCAATTATGAATGTAAGCACTTGACTTTCATTCGGTAACAATTCTTTGGTTTTTTTGAAAGAACAAAGAACCTTTTTTGCCTTACATAATCGATCAATTGGTGCAGTTTCATAGATTTGAACTGTTTTCTTCCCTTTTACAGCTCCGATATTCGTTATCTGCATTTCAATCGTAACAATCCCATCTAGATATGAAAAACTTTTTGTATCACAAGTAAAATCCGTATATGATAGCGAATATCCAAATGGATATTGAATTTTCTCTTGAGCAAATGTTTCAAAGTAACGATATCCTACGAATATATCTTCTTCGTAATCATTATTATTTTTATCCCCAAAATTTTTACTTGATGGATAGTCATCTAACTTGTAAGCAATACTATCTGGCATTGCTCCCGATGGATTTACATCTCCACATAATACATCTGCATATCCATTTCCACTTTCTGTTCCACCATGCCAAGCATATATAATTGCACTTGGATTGATTTCTGTTGCAAAGGACATATCCATGACCCCACCTACATTTAGCAGAATCACTGTTTTTTCAAACCATTTACAAATCAATTTCATATTCTCAATTTCAACTTGAGAAAGATAATAACTTCCTTCTTTTGCCAAAACATCTTTATCTTCGCCAGCAGAACGTCCGATTACCATAACTGCAACATCTGATATTTCTTTTGCATCTTTCACAATCTCTTCTGTTAATGGAAACTCATCTTGAGAAAAAGGTTCCTTCGCCCATCCTTCTCCTTTATCAAATGGATGTTGTTGGATGAAATCTGTATGTAAACTTAGCAGCCCTTCATTGATTTTACGCTTTTCACGAATACCTTCTACAATATTTACTAAGTATGGAATGTTTACCATTCCACCTGATCCTGTTCCACAATAATATGTTTCAATTTGAGAGCGACCAAAAATAGATACAATCTCTTCTTTTTTTATTGGTAATGTATCATTCTCATTTTTTAATAATACACAAGATTCTGCACATACCTCTCTAATTTTTTCTGAATATTTACTATAATCTAAGGTATACATAACCTACCTCTTCCTTTCCGATTAAACTCCTACTTTGGTAGGTTATGGCACCTTGCAAATTGTCCTTCATCTACCTCTACTTCATCTGGCATTTCCTTATGACAGATCTCTGTTGCATATAAACAGCGATTCTTAAATGGGCAACCTTTACTTTCTGGTGTCCACATGGAGATTTCTGTTTCCTCACTTGATTTTACTGGTAATTCCACATCTCCCTCACGTTCTGGGTCTGGTGCTGCTGCAACTAGTAGTCTTGTATATGGATGACTAGGGTTGATAATAACCTTATCAACATCTCCGTATTCAACGATGTGACCTGCATAGAGCACAATGATACGATCTGCAAAATATCTAGCTGTTGCAATGTCATGGGTAATATATATAAACGACTTTTTTAACTCCCTCTTTAACTCATTCATCAAATTTAGTACACCTAATCGAATCGACACATCTAGCATTGAAGTTGGCTCATCTGCAAAGATTACCTCTGCACCTGCTGCTAATACACGTGCAATATATGCTCGTTGTTTTTGCCCACCTGAAAGTTGATGTGGGAATTTTTTTCCTTGTTCTTCTGGAGGTGTTAACCCTACCATTTCTAATGCATTATCAATTCTTTTTTTCATTACCTCTTTGGTATTTTTATGATAAAGTTTTACTGGTCTTTCTAAATGATAATATATGCTATGCAAAGGGTTTAACGCAGAAAATGGATCTTGAAATATCATCTGTGCTTTTTGTCTATATTTTTTTAGTTCTTCCCCTTTTAGTGCATGAACATCTTGCTTGTTAAATTCCATTGATCCACTGGAAGGATTGTGAAAGCGCATTGCTATTCTACAAATCGTAGATTTTCCACATCCTGATTCCCCTACAACTGCTAATGACTCTCCTTCATATAAATCGAAGGAAACATCATTTAATGCACGTAATGTATTCGATTTTGAAAACATAGATTTTCCACTTACGGAAAAATCCATTGTAAGATTTTTTGCACTAAAAACTACTTTTCTCTCTCCCATTATAAATAACTTCCCTTCCTATTTATTCATCATTACATCGTTTTCATCATAGCTAAGCGGCTGATGACAATAGAAGAAATTTCCTTCTTCTTGAGTCACTGGAGGTGGTGTCTGTTTACATATATCACACTTATGGAAACATCTCTCTTCAAATCTACACCCACTTGGGATTTTCTTCAAATTAAGTGGTGATCCAGGAATTCCTTCCATATATTCGATTTTTCCTTGTAATGATGGGAACGAGTTTTTCAAACCATATGTATATGGATGGCTTGGGCACTTTAATATTTTTTCTGTATTGGCCTTTTCCACAATTTTCCCTGCATACATGATTGCTACATTATCACAAAATTCCATCATCAAACTAATATCATGGGTAATAAAAAGAATCGAAAATCCAAATTTAGCTTTTAAATCATAGATTCTTCTTAAAATATCCCTTTGCACTACAGTATCTAATGCAGTTGTTGGTTCATCTAAAATCAAGAGTTTCGGTTGAAGTGCAAGAGCCATGGCAATAACAGCTCTCTGTCGCATTCCACCTGAAAACTGATGAGGGTAATCTTTTAATCTCTCTTTTGGTATACCTACAAGTGCCAATAATTCTTCTGCACGATTTCTTGACTCTGTTTTATTTTTAGTAATATTGTGATATTTAAAAATTTCATAAAATTGAACTTCTAAAGTAGATACTGGATTTAAACAGTTCATTGCTGACTGAAATACCATACTTGTATCTTTCCAACGAAAATCTTGTAATTTCTTGTTGTCATATTTTAGGATATCATCTCCTTGAAATAAAATCTCTCCACCAGAAATAATTGCTGGTGGCTTATGAAGACGCATAAGTGAATATGCAATCGTTGATTTTCCACATCCTGATTCTCCAGCTAATCCTAAACTTTGTCCTTCTTCAATCTTAAAGCTAACGTGATCTACCGCACGTACAAAAGAGGCTCCTTCTGTAACATAGTCTACACATAAATCTTTTACTTCAATTACACTTGCCATTAGTTTGCCTCCTTTATACTTGCCTTTGCTTGCTTCGCTCTTCTAAGTTCAATCTTTCTTGCTTTATAATAGCTCTTCATTACCCTTTGTGCTTTTAATTTAGGGTTAGATATTTCATCAATTGCAAAATTGATTAAAGTAAGTCCCATTCCAATCATTACTAGCCCTGTTATAGCACCTGCCACCTCAAAGAAATACCCACTAGCAAAAGCACCTGTATTTCTAGCATTATAAAGAATTGTTCCCCAAGTTACAGATAATGGATCTCCAAATCCGATGAACTCCAATGTTGCATGTGCCATAATCGAGTAAATAAGTGTCCCTACAAAAGCAGAAGAAATAATCGATAACATATTTGGCATAATTTCAAAAAACAAAATTCGAAACTTGCTTTCTCCTAGCGTTTCCGCAGATCGTACAAAGTCTCTATTTCGTATACTCATAGTTTGTGCACGAAGCACCCTTGAGTTCCAAGGCCAAGAAGTTAAACCGATAATTAAACTGATTAAAATAGGAGATACTCCATCCATCATAGATGCAATAATCAATAGTAATACAATTGTTGGAATAACCATCATAATATTGGTCAGCATACTAATACAGGAATCAAATTTACCTCCGATATATCCTGCACTAATCCCAACAAGCATGCTTAATACAGTAGTAATACATGCAGCTAAAAATCCTACTAACAGCGATTGTCTCCCACCATATAGGCTTTGTGCAAATACATCTCTTCCTAATCTTGTGGTTCCTAAAATATGTTCCATTGAAGGTGGTTGATGATACACATCATATCGAAACAGTGGGTCAATTGATGTAAAAAGTGGCGCGAACATTGTCATTACTAATATGATCAAAATAAAACTTGCACCGATTGTAAATTTAGGACTCTCTTTACAAAATTTAATAATTTGGCTTAATTTTGAATCTTTCGTCATTTCCCTCTTCATTCCTTTCCATTGGTTTTACTTGCTTCCTTGTCTTCTAGTTCTTGGATCAAAATATAAAACAGCAAAATCTGCAAGTATATTAGCAGAAAGCATAATAATCGTTGTCATTAGCAATATTCCTTGCATCAATGGATAATCTCTACTATTGATTGCAGATACCATGACACTACCAAGTCCAGGATAGTTAAAGATTTGTTCAATAATCAAAGAACCACCTAGCATAAATCCAATTTGCATTGCAAGTGTTGTGATTACAGGTAACAAAGAGTTTCTAGCTGCATAAGAAAACATAATTTTCTTATCAGGTAATCCCTTTGCAATACCCATGGTAATGTAGTCATCCCCTAATTGATTAATCATATTGGCTCTCATTCCCATGATTCCACCTAATCCAGTAATTACGATTGCTGTTACTGGCACAAATGCATGATGCAATACATCAAGAACATACTCAATCCATGTTTCTGGATAAAACAACGGTGTTACCGCATAACCTAGTGGAAATAACCCTGTATAAGAAAGTGTGAATAGTAATACAATTGCAGTTACAACAGATGGAATATTAGCAAGAAACTGGCCACCAACAGTTACTGCTGTATCAAATCGACTCCCTCTTCTCCAAGCAACTAAAATCCCTAATAGATTGTTAATAACGAATCCAATTACCAATGCCATTCCCATTAAAAACACAGTCCATGTCAACCCTCTTGATACTGCATCTGTTACTGATAATGGATAATAGAAAAATGAGGTTCCCCAATCTCCTTTTAGAATATTTCCTATATATTTTATATAAGAAATAAAAATGGGCTCTGAAGAACTAAATCCAAGCATTTCTTCAATGGATGCAATTACTGCTGGATCAATTTTCGAACCACTCAATGCCAACTCTGAAAGATACATCTGTACTGGATCTCCTGGCATCAATCGTGGTAAAAAGAAATTCAAAGTTACAGCTCCAAAAAAAGCAAGAGCATAAAATCCTAATCTTCTTAACATAAATTTCATTTGCTTGACCATTCCTTTATAATTTTTTATATAATTCAAGCCTTAAAACTCATTTATTGCCTGTTTAAGCTTTAAGGCTTGTGTCTACGTCCGCTACTTTATTTGATTATTCCACTGGTTGTAATTTTAGTAATTGTAATACTTTTGAATCATGCATAGATAATGCTGGGTTTCCTGTATTATTTTCTGCTGTTGACCAACCAGTAAATCTTGCATCACTATATACAAACCAGTTTCCATTATATAATACTGGAATGTTAATCATATTTTCTGCAAAGTGATCTTCTACTTGTTTCGTAATTGCCTTTACCTCTTCCTCTGTTTGTGCAGTTGGAAGTTGTTGAATCAATTCATTCATCTCTTCATTTACATAGTTTGTTTGACAAACTGACCACCATGTATCTGTTTTTGCTCTCGATGCATCACCAATGGTATCGAAATAATAACGATAAATATCTCCAGCTTGTCCATTCGCTGTGTAAAGCATGTCCCAATCTCCTTTTGCCCAGTGCTGTGTAACAAGAGAAAGTTCTTTTGCTTGTGCTGACGCATCAATTCCAATCAGTCTCATTCCTTCTGCTGCGATAGCTGCACCATCATTCCAGTCTGTCCATCCAGCTGGAGAGATAATATCGAATTTAATTGTTTTTCCTGTTGGTGTTTCAACAAATCCATCTCCATTGGTATCAACAAATCCTGCATCTGCTAACAGTTTCTTTCCTGCTTCAATATCATAAACGGTATATTTTTCCATTTCTACTTGTGCATCTTCTGAAGAATAATTCATAAGTGCTGGTGGCAATCCTGTATTTGGAGGAATTTCATTGGATAAATAACCATATACTGCTGAATCAATAATTCCTTGGCGGTCTACTGCCATTGATACTGCGCGTTTGAAATCTACATCATTAAACGCTTCTAAATTACCTTCATTCGGACTCATATAGTTCATTGATAATCTTACACCGTCATTTACTCCATACCAATATTTTTTATGGGCATCCCCTTGTACATAAGTAGTATCGATATTTGGAATAAAGATATGCGCCCAGTCAACAGAACCGGTTTGTAATAAAGTTAGAGCTGCATCATTTGAGTTGTATTGTGGAGCACGAAGTTCGTCTACTTGTAGCTCTTCCCCTTTCCAAAATAATGGGTTTCTAGAAAGAACAACCATTTCTGGTGCAAATGATTTTACAATTGAGAATGCACCTGTTACAACTGGTTCATCTACATCGTAGATGTAAGTTCCAGGATCTTCAATAGCACTCCATACATGTTCTGGAATCATCCAGGTATTCGTAAAAATTGTGTTTCTATGAAAACGATTTTCTTGTTTCATCACTAATGTTACTGTATAATCATCTACTTTTGTAATCGAATCAATTTTACCTTCTGAACCTTCTCGATCCCAGAAACCACTTCGATCGATTTCTGGCTTATCTTTTGAGTATTCGTAGGAAAACACAACATCATCTGCATTAAAATCTTCCCCATCACTCCATTTTACTCCTTGTCTTACCTTTATCGTTAAAGTTTTATTATCGGCTTCTGAAATAATATCTTCTGCTAACCACATATGCTCTTCATTATTATTATATGCATCAAATATCAGTAGTGGCTCATACATAAAACCTTGTACAAATCCATACACACCTTGTGCCATTGGATTAAAGTTTTTATTCCATCCTTCTGTCGTATCTGACATCACTGTTAATGCGTGAACTTTATCACTTTCGCCAGTTGAACTACTTCCTCCAACTGTTGATTCACTACTAGATGGTGCTCCTGAACAACCGCTTAGCACACTTGAAACCAGTGTTGCTCCAATTAATACTGATGCTACTTTCCTTTTCCAATTTTTCATAATACTTTCCTTCCTTTCTTCTTAAATCTCACATATTTTAATCTATCATATCTGACTCTGTTTTGAATCAGTAAGATCCTGTAATAATGTTTACTTTATCGTTAAAGTAAATGTTATAATGATACAGCTATTACTGTTAATAGCTGTATTCACTTTAAATTTATAAATTAATATTTTTAACTGATTGCCCTTTAAATAAACTTCCTTCTACCTCAACAATCTGTGGCAAATGCGTTTTGGGATGTTCCACTGCTTCAATCAACAATTCTACAGCTCGTTCTCCCATTTCCTTTGTATTTTGTTTCCATGTCATCAAATTAGGTTTAATTACGCGAGTTAAGGTAAATCCATCATACCCTGCAACACTGATATCATCTGGAATGATTAATCCTCTTTGTGCAATGGCATTTCTTCCTCCAATAAATGCGAAATCATCAGAATAGAAAATAAAGGTTGGTGGATCTTTTAAATCTAACAATTCATTTGTAACCTCTTCTGTATAAACTGTGTTATGAAACTTTCCTGACCTTATATATTCTTTTGGAATTACAAGTCCTAATTCCTCACACGTCTTATAAAATGTTGCTATTCTTATTCTACTGACTAGTGTCTCTTCTCCATGAATATAAGCAATTTTTCTATGTCCCTTCTCATATGCATATAAAAGCATTTCCCGCATTCCTTTTGTGTTGTCTGAAACAACAGCACTACAATCATTATATATGTAATCTACTGTTACAACTGGAATATCACTTTTAATCAATTCCATGATTTTTTTCTCTTCAAAATCAATCGTAAGAATCATTACTCCATCACAACCATAAGCTTTTGCAAATTCTGTATAAGAAACATTATTATCCCCTACACGGTCTGTTACAAACATGACTGAGTAACCTTTTTCCTTTGCGCGTTTCATAAATGGATTAATAATTGTTGCAAAAAATTCATGTTCA
>CAYJKD010000073.1:249-11779 GCA_964370595.1 uncultured Lachnospiraceae bacterium | reverse complement strand
CTCCTACTAATCTTTTGGGTACATTTTTTCCAATCTCAGAAAAATCATAAAATACGACTCGAGATAATAGTTTCCCACCACTAATATATAGGAAACTACACATTAACTGTGTTCCATCTTCAGATAGGGAAAAATCTATTGGATATCCATCTCCACCCATAATCGTTTTCACTGCAATATCCAATGTATTTCCTGATTTATCATAAAAGGATATATAGGACGAGGATGCATCTTCTAACAATGCTACTACAATTCCATTTGCAGAAATTTCAATTTTTCCAATGGGAAGTACCGTTGTAGCAATTCCTTGTTTTCCATCTGAATTACAGATGAGAATTTCAGTACCTTTTTTTGTAGCAAATGCAACAAATTCATCATTTACCGCTACCATAGGGTCTTCCATTTGATAACTTTCTGTCCAAATATTATTACCCTTACCATCGATATAAGTTGCTCCATCTTTTGAATATTTTATTACCCCTGATGCAAAGTCTTCATACCCTACTAGGCTTCCCCTTGGTATATCGATTGCCCAGCGTATTTCATGTGATTGATATTGATAATTTCTAAAATAATAATACCCACCACTTCCTAGTATCGTCAAAACAAGAATACTAACTAAAGTTATAATCCTAGTTCGTCGCTTTTTTTGAATCTTCTTCATTCTAGCTATTTTTACAGCGGCCTCATCCATTTGGTTTTGGGTAAGCATCTGTTCTTTTAATTTACTTTTTTTATGTTCTCGATTTACGAAATTTATATCAGACATAGCTCATCTCCCAGTTACTTATAGTATCCTTAAGTATACCCTATTTTTAGTATAGTGGCAACAACAGTTCGCACACAAAAAATTCCGATACTGCTTTAAGCTTTGCTCAAAACCTTATCGGAATTATCGTTTCTGTTTATTAATATGGGTGCTCTAATTGATCTTTTTGATACACATCCATAGCTTCCTCTATACTTGTTGCTCGCTTATCATAAAGGATTGTTTTCAGTGCTGCAATTTTATCTAAAGTTATAAAATCCTTCCCTAGGTACACAGCAAATTGCTCTGTTAATCGAAGGTGGTATTCTTTCAGCTCAAATGATGTTTTTACAAATAGTTCTTGGTTTTCTTTTAACTGTGTCTCTAATTCTAAAATTTTAGGCATGCGAAGCTGTTCAATTTCATCCGCGATTAATCCTGAAGTAACGGTTTCAAATGTATGAACTGCATCTAATTTTTTTTGATTCGCATCTTTAATCTGTAGCTCTAATCTAGAAATTTCATCATCAAATCGGCTTAAATTATAGGAAGAATCATCTTTATCTTTATAAATTCTTTTAATAATTTTCTTTATCATCTTTCGATTTTCCAAGATATTATTTCTAAGTCGCCTTCCTTGAAGCAATATTTTTTCATGTCGAACTCGCAACTTGTTTCCCATCATAATGTAAATTCCACCAAAGACAATAAGGAAACTTGCATAAAGCAAAGAAAGGTACAACACATGTTCTAAGTGGAACACATAATAAATTCCATAAGGCAAGGCAAGGAAAATCACACTAACCGTAATCAATAAAATTGTAAATTCCAACAATGTCTTTGGCATAAATAAACTATAAAACCAAAATGAATTACAAAATCCAGGTACATGATTTTGTTTAAACATTACTTTTATATCTTTTTTCAATCCTTTATTGGTCACTCTTAAATCTTCTGTTTCTTCTTGAATCCGTTCTTTCATACCTAAGGTTTTCGCTTTTTCTCGTTTTGCTTTTGATTTTTTCAGTTGATCTTCTAGTTTATCTATCTCCTTACGAAACCCTTCATCAATCCCATCTAATCTGCTTTTTACTGTTGATTTTGTTTCTTCTACTAGTTTTTTTTGATTTTGTTCTAAATCTTTCTCTAACTTTTTTTGTACTTGCTCTAGTCTGCTTTCTTCGCTCTCTAACTCATCAATTTTATTTAATACCAATTCTCCAGCGGAAAGAAGTTCCAAACACTCGATTACCGTTTGTGCCATTGCTCGCCCTCCTTTGTAAACTTACCATTAGTTTACTATATAATAGGCTTTCTTACAAGTAATTTTGTGACACTTCCCTTTACAATTGTAATAAAATCACTTATACTAAACCCACTAGGAGGATTGCTTATGTTTCGTATGTGGGGGAAAATCTGGAAAGATACACGCCTTGTAGAAGACACTGTCATCATCAACCCAAATTATAATCTATCAAGAACAACCATGGTATTAAATGCATTAGAAGATATTTGTTATCAATTTAATTTAAGCCAACCAATTTGGCTCGATTCTAATATTGAAGAATTCAAAAAGGTGGATCGTACTCGTTTTTCAAAAGATAATTTCATTGACTCAATTGAATTTGACTACCTTGAAATTCATGTAATTGAAGAATAAAAATACGAAGAAATTGTTAGATTATAAATCAGGACAAATTAATTTACAAGCAATAATTAAAAGAACCTCGTACCAATCAGATTTTTTTCATACTGATTGGTACGAGGTTTTAGAGTTTAAATCAATCTAGAAATCTTTTATTGTATTATAGTCTTTTTAGAAGTTGCTCTCTCTCTGCTTCAAATCCAGGTTTTCCAAGAAGTGCAAACATATTTTTCTTGTAACTCTCTACTCCTGGTTGATCAAATGGGTTCACGCCTAATATATAACCACTTACACCACAAGCAAATTCAAAGAAGTAGAATAATTCGCCTAAGCAATATGCGCTTTGCTCTGGAATATTGATTACTAAGTTTGGAACATTTCCATCTGTATGAGCTAAGATTGTTCCATTCATCGCACTCTTATTTACAAAATCAACACTCTTTCCTGTTAAGTAATTCATTCCATCTGTATCAACTGCTTCTTCTTTTAGCAAGATCTCTTCTGGAGATTCTTCTAAATTCAAAATCGTTTCAAACATAATTCTTGAGCCATCTTGGATAAATTGTCCCATAGAATGTAGATCTGTTGTTAAATCAACTGCTGCAGGGAAAATTCCTTTTTGATCTTTTCCTTCACTTTCTCCATAAAGCTGTTTCCACCATTCTGACACAAAATGCATACAAGGCTCATAGTTTGCTACTACTTCAACCATCTTTCCTTTTCTATGTAAAATATTACGAAGGGCTGCATATAATAAAATATCATTTGATTCATATGGTGTGTTTAGTGCTGCTTCTCTTGCATTTGCTGCACCTTCCATTAGTTGTTCAATATCAATTCCTGCTGTTGCAATTGGAAGTAAACCTACTGCAGTAAGCACAGAAAAACGTCCTCCTACATCATCTGGAACAACAAATGACTCATATCCTTCTACAGAAGCAAGGTTTTTCAATGCACCTCTTTGCTTATCTGTAGTTGCATAAATTCTTTTATTCGCTTCTTCTTTTCCGTATTTATTGATTAAAAGTTCCTTAAATACACGGAATGCAATTGCTGGCTCAGTTGTCGTACCTGATTTCGAAATAATATTGATCGAGAAGTCTTTTCCTTCTAATACATCCATCAAATCTTTCATATACTTACTACTAATGCTATTACCAACAAAATATACCTCTGGTGTTTTTCTTTTATCTTTGCCAAGAACATTATAAAAACTATGTGTTAAAAACTCAATCGCTGCTCTTGCACCTAGGTAAGAGCCACCAATTCCAACTACCAATAGCACTTCCGAATCATTTTGAATCTTCTTCGCTGCTTCTTTGATACGAGCAAATTCCTCTTTGTCATAATTCACTGGAAGATCAATCCATCCCAAAAAGTCGTTTCCTGCTCCACTTTTGTTAAGCAACGTCTCTTTCGCTGCCATAACACTGTCTTTAAAGTAACCCACTTCCTCTTCAGACACAAAGCCGTTTAGTTTTGAATAATCAAGTTTAATTGTTTTCTTCATTCTTTCTTCTCCTCTTATCAAGATCATCTAGCAAATAAACTTACCTACTTTACTCAGTATATCACAATTGTATCTAAATTGCGATAAAATCCTGTTAAATTTTAGTCATAGCAGGAAGCTAATAATTACAACAATATTTTTTATATTATTACTTTCTAACTACTTATAATCGCTTGAGCATAGCAATCATAAGACAAATACTATTTTCAATGGCCATTTTTTCAAAGGTTTCATAATCCATTTCAGCACTATTGTCTGCCTTGTCAGAAATTGCTCTCACAATTAAAAAGGGAATCTCGTTTCGAACTGCTGCATGGGCAATTGCTGCCCCTTCCATCTCTGTACAAGAGGCTTCAAATTCTGTTTGAATCCACTCTTTTTTTTCTTTTTGTGCAATAAACTGATCTCCCGTTGCAATTCTTCCTATATGGGTTTTAATTCCAGATTGAATCTCTCCACTTGCCTCTTTTGCAATCTCTAATAGCCTTGCATCTGCCACAAATGCTCGATCTTTCGTTCCTGGCACTTGTCCATAAGGATAGCCAAATGCAGTTACATCCATATCATGTTCTACCGCATCTGTAGAAAGAACAATATCTCCAATATCAATCGTTGCATCTAAAGAACCTGCAATCCCTGTATTTACAATTCCATCTATAGGATAACGATCTGCTAGCACCTGAACACACAAAGCTGCATTAACTTTGCCAATTCCACTTTGTACTACAACAACTTCCTTTTGCTCTAACTTGCCTTTGAAAAATTCCATTCCAGCTACTCGCTCTGTTGTTACTTCTTCCATAAGTGCTTTTAATTCAGCAACCTCTTGTTGCATCGCTCCAATAATTCCTAACATTATTTCTTCCTCTTTTCTTAAAAACTACCTATTGATTATAACTGCTTTATAAAAAAATGCAAGTTATAGTTGCTGTTCTTTCCTGAATTGTTTCTGTAATGAAGTAATTACTCTTTCTATTATTCATTATCAGAAATATGCACCTCATTTCTCTTAAAAATATATGAATAAAAATCCAAAATAACTATTAAGAAATCATAAAAAAAGTCGATAGACTTTATAAGAATACTATATAAGTTTAGAAAGGAGTCTCCCATGAAAATAGAATTTACAAACCTTAATAATTATTTAAACCTTGGAATTGACCAAAAAAAGCAAAGTACTTTGGGAGAAACATCCGAAAAAAGTGAAAAACATTTTGATGAAATCAAAATTCAAGCAAAAACAACACCTGATAAAGAACATCATTTTGCTACCTCTTTATCCGAACGTGTTTCCATGGAACTTCGTCAACCAACTAACTCTTCTCGCATTGAAGAATTAAAAAAGCAAATTGAACAAGGCCTTTATGAGATTGATCTCAATGCTATCGCTGAACGTATCACATTATATTAGGAGATTATTATGTCTGATTACCAAGAATTACTAGATTTAATCGAAAAGCACATTAAGGTATTCCAGTCTTTAATTGAGACGCAACAGATAAAATTAGATGCAGCTCGAAAAGAAAATGTTAGAAAATTAGAAGAATGCATGAGAAAAGAACAAGCTGATTCTTTAGCCCTAAGAGGTTTTGATCAAAAGCGAATCCAATTAGCCAAGAAATTATCCCTTGATTCTATTCCATTAAGCGAATTGTCGAACCATGTTCCTGATGAATACAAACAACCATTTCGCTCTGTACACCAACGCATGGCACAAACCTATAAAAATTATCAAAAAGCATCCGATGCTGCAAAAGAGTTGATTGAAGTAAAACATTATCAAGTATCTTCGATTATCGAACAATTACAACAAAACTCTGTTGAATCTTCTTCTGATTCCTATCAACCTGATGGTTCAAAAGAAGAGAAGAAAGTAACATTCACAAATATGACCATATAAATCTTTTGGCAATTAGATTTCATTGCCTATCACATACAGAAGGAGTTTACAATGATTCGATCAAGTTTTGCAAGTTTTAATACCGCGAAAGTAACGATTATGGCCAATCAAAATTCCATGGGACTTGTTGGACATAATATGTCTAATGTAAATACAGAAGGTTATACCCGTCAACAATTAGATGTCATCAGTTTAAGTAACACCAACCCATACTCTCCTACTATGGTTAATCCCTTAGTTCGTATCGGTAATGGTATTATGATGACTGGGGTTTCTCAAATTCGTGATCCATTTTTAGATGAGCGCTATCGTGCAGAAATGTCTAACCTAGCAGGAGATGATCGTCGCCTTGAACTATTGCAAAAGTTAGGAGATATTTTTGATGAAACAGATAAGGAAGGACTAGATACTCAGTTAAATGACTTACTTGAACAATTTACCGTTATGTCTGAGAATGTTTCTGGAACAAACGATGCCTTGGTTCGTGCATCTGCTCAAACCTTAACCAATATTTTAAACCAATACGCTAATTCTATTGATGCAACGAAAGAATATACAGAAACGCTATTAGATGAAGATGTAAAAGCAGTTAATGATATTTTAGAAGAAGTTTCTCAGTTAAACCAACAGATTAAAAACGCACAGGTATATGGTGATGGGGCTCTAGAATTACAAGATGCTAGAAACCTTTTACTAGATGAACTGTCTGCATTTGTTAATATTGATATTACCACCACAACAGAAGTTACCATCAACGGGAATGAAATTGGTTCTGTAAAAGTTGATTTAATTGCTGCAGATAACAGCCGAATCACTTTAATCAATGATGTATCAGATTCTGGTAGCTTTACTATCAATGCTGGTCCTCCTAGTTCTATTTCTGTTACAGATTATGAAGGAACTGCACATGCCGACCACGTTTCATCTAGCGGTACCATTCAAAGTACCTTAGATATGCTAAATGATAAAGGCGAATTTGGAACTCCTCCAACTACAGAGCGTGGAATTCCATATTATGAGGAAGTTCTTAATTCCGTAGCAAGTACCCTTGCAGAAACCTTTAATACCCTAAATAACGTAGCTGGAACTACTGGTGCAGGTAACTTATTTGCCTCAAAAGATGGAGGTACAACCATTACTGCTGGTAATATTACCTTGTCAGAAGGTTGGCTTGATGGAACGATAACCATACAACCTCACACCTCTCCAGATGCTCCTGCTCAAGATAATACTAATATCTTGAACTTTATGAATGCATTGACAAAAGATATCTCATTCTCATCCAATGGTGTAGATTACTTTACTGGAACCTTCCAAGAAAATTTATCAAATATGACCAACATTCAAGGTCTTGATCAAAAGTCTACAGAAAGTTCTTTTACCAATTACTTTACCGTTGTAAATTCTCTAGCAGATAGCCGAGACAGTGTCTCAGGTGTATCCATTGATGAAGAAACCATGACCATGATGCAATTAAACAACTCGTTAAATGCTGCATCTAGATATTTGACAACACTTGATGAATCCCTACAAACCATAATTTCCAGTATGGGACTCGTAGGACGCTAATGTTAGGAGGATATAACAATGAGTCTACGTATTACTACCAGCTCAATAATGCGAAATTATAATAATGCTTTAACCAATTCACTTTCTTCTCTTACCAATACCCGAGAAGTGGTGTATTCTGAAAAATATTTTACAAAAGCTTATCAAGATCCAAGTGCTGCACTTCGCGTATCTTCTCTTGCCCGCAGCTATGATCGTATTGATAGTTACTACAATACCATTCAAACAGCAAAAAATCGTATGGATGGTGGCGATGTTGCTGCCCAACAAATGGCTGGGTTAGTGAATACTGCTATGAATGATGCTGGACTAAGAGCCTTAAACGGAACATCTTCCGATGCAGATAAGAAAACCTACCAAGCCATGTTAAACGAGTTACAAGGTTCTCTTGTTCAACTTGCTAATACCTCCTATAATGGAGACTACATCTTTGGTGCTGCTGGTGGTAATGTACCACCTTACTCCATTGCTGATGATGGTACCGTAAATTACCGCGGTATTAATGTAGATGACGCTGCAGCCATTGATGCCAAAGGTATTATGGACGAGGCGCTCTATGTAGATATTGGAATTGGACTAGTTGTTAGTGGCGGTGGAACCGTCGCTTCTAGCTCTGATGATATTGATGGTGCCACTGCTTTTGATATGTCTCTTAACGGAATTGATGCCCTTGGTGGATACGGAACCACTGCATCTACCACAGGTGGCGAACCTCTAAGTAATAACGCAATTTCTTTAATTGGACAAATGGCTGATTACTTAGACGATCCAAATTTTGATTCCAATGTCTTTGGCGAAATGGTGGATAAACTTCAGGATGTCCACGGAGATATGGTAGATTATAATGCAGAGATCGGCATTCGCCAAAACTCTCTTGATAGTGCAGAAAGTAGAATGGAAACGGAACAAGACGCTCTTGCACAACAAGTGCAATCCCTACAATATGCAGATCCTGCAGAAGCGATTACAGAATATAGTTACTCTCAATACGTATATAACCTTGTATTAAAAGTAGGTACCAATGTATTAAACAGTTCTTTAATTGATTTCTTACAATAGTTATTCCTGTTAGAAGAAAATTTTACGAATCTCTAACAGTTATGATATAAATTTTATTTTTAGAAAGGGGGCAAATACCTATGAAACAATTATTAAGTATAACGTCGGTAAATACCGAATACAAACTAAATATTTCCCCTGCTCGTGCATCCTACAGTTCACAAAAAACCAATGTGAATTATCAAAGGCAAGAAGGCAAGTTTGAAATGGTTAATGAACCAGCGAAACTCTTAATCAACACAACTGACCTACGAAACAGCATGACACCTACCGTAGCACTTTCTTTACGCCAAACTGCTCAAAAAGGTCACGCGGCAGCACGTGACGCAGCCGCTCAGTACTCTGCGGAAGCCGTTCAATTAAGAGAAGCAAAAATCGGACAAGACCCTATTGCTCAAATTGCAGCCCAACGAGTCGCTTTGCCAACTGGAGAGTTTCAACTTGGATTTATCCCTTCGGTACAACCAGAGATTCAATTCCAGGAACCAAATTACCAGACAATGATTGAAGCTGACAAGATGGTCTTTGATACACGAGTACAAAGAGGTGATCTAGAGTATACCCACTGGGATGTGTCTGCTCAAATCACTCAATTTCCTGATGTACAAATTGAATATATGGGAAAACCACATTATGTTCCGCCTAGTGCGGATCCAAACTTTGAAGCAAGTGCGTAAGTACTTGCTTCTTTAAGCGAAAGGAAAATACTATGATAATAGAGACTCAATATTTTGGAGCCATTGAATATGAAGAAGCAGATCTTTTCCAATTCCCTTATGGAATTTATGGATTTGAAGATTATAAGAATTTTTTGCTAATTCCCTTTGATCAAAATAACACCAGTATTTATTGCTTACAAAACCTAGAAGATTCCCAGTTATCCTTTATTGTCATAAATCCCTATCATGTAGATAAGGATTACACCCCTAATGTTAGCGATGAGGATAAGAAAACGGTCCACATCAAAGAAGATACAAATGTTACCTTTCTTAACATTTGCACCATTAAAGATCCGCTTCCTAATTCTACCATCAATATGCGTTGCCCACTTTTAATAAACCTAGATTCTCGCTGTGGAAAACAGATTCTATTAGAAGAAGAACAATACACGATGCGCCATCCTTGGTCATTAAAAAAGGAGGCAAATTAAATGTTAATTTTAAGTCGAAAAATAGGAAGTACCATCCAAATCGGAGAAGATATTTGTATTAAAGTTACAGAAATTAATGGAGATACCGTTAAGTTAGCAATTGATGCCCCTAAAGAAATATCCATCGTTCGAGGGGAATTGGTAGAAGTAAAGAAAGCCAATCAAGAAGCAGCCAAACATTCTAATTTCTCTTATGATTCTATTTCTAATTTATGGAATCAACCCAAATTATAAAAAATACCTTTGTGAGGATTCCAATCACAATCCACACAAAGGTATTTTTTAATCCTCATCAGCAATTCTATTTTGCCCCTCTTCTAAATCTCTTATCAATTTTTCTTCTTCCTCAATTGCTTGTATTTTACGAATAAAGTTTTTTACCATCTTTGTTTTGCTTAGTCCGTACAAAATCCTACGCTCTGTTTTTGCAAACCGACGTCTAATCATAATGAAGAAATCATCAAACCAGCGATAAATCCAAAAAAGCACTAATAGAACTGGAAGTTTCCGAAGTGCGGGATAACGTTTATACATGCTAATAGGAGAAGGAAATATTTTCGACACTATTTTTTGCAAAGCACTATTTTGATTGTTTCTTGCTCGTCTAATCTCAGCATCCATAATCATAGGTAGGAATTTCATACACGCTTCTCGGTCTGATGTATCCTTCGTCCAGAAATAATCTGCAAGCATCTGAACTTCTAACATATCATCCCCTTGATAAGAATCAAAATACATTTGTGTAACTCCAACCAAAAGTCTCTCTACTTGCTCTAACTCTAATGCTAGTAATCGATTTCTTACATATACTTCATCTAGTTTATCCTTTTGCTTTTGAGTAAAGAAATATACATCTAAAATACTTCTTAAATCCACTTCTTCAAATGTAAATTGGTAACTAATTGAAGAAATCATATAAACATATCGATCTTCTATATTGAGTTGGTATTCAAATGAGCTTTCTCTCTGAGGTAGTGCCTTTGTCCAAATTTTAGCATATTCCTTTTTTAACTTTGGATAAGCTGGAAATAAGTTTTTAAAAAATACGAATTTCACACCATTTGTATTGGTTAATTCTATATGATCGTCTTCAATTATACTACTCCATTCATCCTTTATAGATTCTAGGGCCGTAAGTAATTGAGATATCTGTTTACTTTGAATTAAGATCTGAA
The DNA here is from genome assembly GCA_964370595.1 of uncultured Lachnospiraceae bacterium. Classification (GTDB taxonomy): domain Bacteria; phylum Bacillota; class Clostridia; order Lachnospirales; family Lachnospiraceae; genus Brotaphodocola. Next base: position 1,023 of record CAYJKD010000073.1, on the reverse strand, counting down.
TGGATTCACATAATCGCATACTTGTTTGGGGATAACATTCTTTATGAGTCCACTCTGGTAATATTAAATAAGATATTTTGAATCTCTCTAATAATTCCTTAATCTGTTTCAAACTTTTTTCTTGCATTTCAAATATACGATGTGCTTTTCGAAACCCATCAAAAAAACGCTCTAGATTACTTTCAGGTACAATATCATGGAACCCCAATAAACCATAGTGAGCAATATTCGATACATGGTGAAACTCTGAAAGATTAGTAAATTCTTTCCAATTAATTCCTACTTGCGGTTTCTGAATGGACTTTTCTGTTCCTGGTGCACGTAGTAAATTTTGTAAAAATATTCCTTCACGATTATTAAACTTCATGTAATTTACCTCAATATTTTAGTTAATAAACCCTTGTGCTTGTAATGCTTGTTTTTCTTGTTCTGAAAACAACGATTCAATAATATTAGTAAGGCTATGAAACTCTAATTCTTTTGAGCATCGATAGACAAACATCTTATCTTTCAATTTTGTAAAGTCATATAATTTCATCAAGACTCCCGCTGTAGCGGTGGCATCTAATTGTTGACTTGAATCTTTCTTTAATAATTGTAACATATTTACAAGGGATTGCATATCATAACAATTAATTCTAAGAGATAAAATTATATAGGTAAATGCTTGCTGTTCATTTCCTTGTGATAGATAGATCTGTGTTAACAAATAATATACTTGTGATAAATTAGTTGCAATTGCTCCTTCTTCTTTATAGTCATCGGATTCTAATC
>CAYJKD010000073.1:0-239 GCA_964370595.1 uncultured Lachnospiraceae bacterium | reverse complement strand
CTGTAATGCAATTGATAAAGATTGCATATCATAAACCTCGAGTCTTAATCGCAACACACAATATCGCAAAACTTGTTGATTATCTTTTAATTCTATATATATTTGCAACAATAAATAATATAGTAATCCTATATTAATTGCAATATAACTATTTTCTAGATAATCTTTAGTTTCCAATCTTGATTCAATTTTATTCAAATATTCTAGGGCCTTATTTAATTTATTTTGCTTTGCATAAT
>CAYJKD010000072.1:10103-11894 GCA_964370595.1 uncultured Lachnospiraceae bacterium | reverse complement strand
AACCATAGCTGAAGAAAGTGGGCTTGCAATTGGAACCAAAGTTGTAATTGGAGCTGGAGATGGTGTTTGTGCAGCAGTTGGAGCGGGATCCATTCGCGAAAATATTGCATATAATTATATGGGGTCATCAGCATGGATTGCATATACAAGTAAAAAGCCTGTATATGATGAGCAAATGAGAACATATAACTGGGCGCATATGATTGAAGGATACATCACACCCAATGGGACGATGCAAGCAGCAGGAAATTCCTACAATTTTCTTAGAGAGCTTCTGTTTTAACAATCATAAAGTCTTCTGGCATAGTTGTAGGTATTGAGAAAATTATAACTATTTCTTGTCCATCTTCCGTAATCATAGTTGTTGTGAAATTGTTAAACCACATACCATTTTCACAAGGGTCAAACATTAGTGATTTGATGTTTTCAGAACCGTCGCCAAACAAGCCATATACAGGGATAGCTGTTTTGTAGTCATCGCCGATTTTTGCTTCTTTAAAATATTCTTGTAACATTGGGCTTAGGTAAAGGATTTTACCTGTTTTCTTGTCATAAGCACCACCATAAATTCCTGCTTTACCTAAGATTTCTTCTAAAATTTTGATTTCCATTGTCCATTCTCCCCTAAATTATTTTGTTTAATGCCTTTTTATTTTCTTAATGTTGCGGAGCTTATTTTAAATGAAACATCATTCTCATAACATTATCCATCGTTTTGTCAGGAAGGATAGAGTGCATCATCATTGCCATTTTGCAATCGGATCCTACTTTGTATCTTGTTTTTGGATTGTTTGAGTTCGTTGCTTTTAATATAGCTTTTACAACAGATTCAGGACCTGGCGCTTTCTCATAATTCTTTTTAAAACCTTCTATAAAATTTAATACATTTGCTTTATATTCTTGTGGATGCTCAACCGTTTGTATCTGCTTTAAAGCAACATCTAAAAATTCAGTATTCATTGCCCCTGGCTCGATAATTGCCACGTTTATTCCAAGTCCTTTAACCTCAGCTCTCAAAGCGTCACTTAATGATTCAACTGCATGTTTTGATGCTCCATACCAGCCAATCATAGGGGATGAAACTTTACCTACAACAGATGACATATTTATAATAGTTCCGCTTTTTTTATTTCTCATATGTGGAAGAACTGCTTTGGTAACTCGTGCTAAACCAAACACATTGGTATCGAATTGGTGCTTGGCTTCTTCAAGGGAAACAGCTTCTACCATTCCATATCCACCGTATCCAGCATTGTTTAAAAGCACATCGATTTTTCCTTCTTTTTTGATTATATCAGCAACAACAATATCAACATCTTTATCAGAAGTTACATCCATTTTATATATTTTTGCACCGAATTTCTCTAAATCACGCATTTTCTCAAGTCTCCTTGCACCTGCATATACTGTATGTCCTTGCTTTAATAATTCTTTTGCTGCAAGATTTCCAAATCCAGCACTCGCCCCTGTAATCAAAATAACTTTGTTCATAGTCTAACCTCCGAAATAATTTACAATGTGTCTGATATTTGGATAGTAGCATGTAATTTACAGCATGTCAAGTATTTTGTTTGGAATTATTTACAAGCACGAATCCATGTGTTATACTATGTTTAAAGCAATATGTGGGGTGGAAAATGGAATTTCAAAGAGCGAGAAACAAAGAACAGTTTGAGCAGAGAGAAGCGGATATTATAAATTCTGCTATAGCCTTATATGAAGAATTTGGTTTTGAGGAAGTGACATTCAGTAAAATTTCTGAAAGAACTAACTTCACGAGGCCAACAATTT
>CAYJKD010000072.1:8534-10093 GCA_964370595.1 uncultured Lachnospiraceae bacterium | reverse complement strand
AAGAGATAATGCTAAGACTTACAGCTATTTATCTTGAAAAATTTGTTCTATGTTTCGAGGGTAAATTTAGCGATGATTGGAATAAAGATAATAATTTTGTAGCTACTGCATTTACAGAAAGTTTTGTGGAAGTTGGAGAGTTTATTCACTTGTACACCGTGCTTTATTCTATTATTGAGAAGAATGTATCTCTAGAAGCTCTAGTTGAATTTAAAAAAGAAGTTATGGGCTATCAAGTAAAACTTATTAATATACTGAAATCAGTTTACACAAGAACAAGTGATGAACAAATTTCTAACTTTTTGGTTTTTTGCCTAAGTTTTGCAAGTGGTATATGCCCTATGAGTGAGGAAACTGAATTGCAAAAAATGGCTATTGAACTTTCTAAAACTGGGTATGTTACACCAAACTACGAGAAAATTTTCAAAGAAACACTTATTATTTATCTGAACACGCTTGAAGTTTAGCAAGGTGTTTTATTATAATTGATATGTTTCATATAGATGAAATTTGAAAAGGATATGGTAAAGAAAATGTTATGAGAGATTGTGTAAATGCGTAATGTAGACACGTATTTACCTGGATTTGAGAATAGTCAATAGAAGGAGGATATAATTATGTCAAACGGAACACCGCATAACAGTGCAAAAAAAGGGGATATTGCAAAAATAGTTATTATGCCAGGAGACCCACTACGTGCAAAGTTGATTGCAGAAACCTATTTAGAAAATGTTGTTTGTTATAATACCATTCGAAATGTACTAGGATATACAGGGACTTATAAAGGTACCTTGATTTCTGTACAAGCAAGTGGAATGGGAGTTCCATCAATGGGGATTTATTCACATGAGCTTTATAATTATTATGATGTAGATACGATTATTAGAATCGGATCAGCAGGTGCATTAGATGAAAGCATTGAACTTGGAGATATTGTAGTTGGTCTTGGAATTGCAACAGATTCTAACTATATTACACAGTATGACCTACCAGGAACATTTACCCCAGTTGCAGATTATAATCTTGTAACAAAAATGGTTGCTAGTTTAGAAAGGCAGGAAGCAAAATATAAAGTGGGTACGGTACTTACTTCGGATATCTTCTATAATGAAACGACGGATGCTCTTTTAAAGTGGAAGCAAATGGGCGTGTTATGTGTTGAGATGGAATCAACCTCCCTTTATTGTAATGCAATTAGAGCAGGGAAACGAGCACTTTCAATTTTTACTATTTCTGATATTATTTTAGAGGATATTCATATGGAAGCAGATGCGAGAAGAACTGGATTTTCAAAAATGATAGAAGTAGCACTTGATATGGTAACCGATATTTCTTGTAAATAGAGGTAGTAACGAAAGCTGAACATTATATCGATATAATACTCTTAAATGAAAGGAAGGTATGATGAGAACTTATGTTAAACCAAAAAACAAAGGGTTGTTTCTTGTATTGTTTGCGTTTTTTATATGCATAATTTGTGGTGGCTGTAGTTCAATAAATGAAGTCACAAATAAATTAAAGAACGAGATAACCGATGAACCAACAAATGAAACAGTAGA
>CAYJKD010000072.1:7345-8524 GCA_964370595.1 uncultured Lachnospiraceae bacterium | reverse complement strand
ATCTAGACACGAAAGAAGTAGAAAATCTTGAATTGATCGATTTGGAAAATTTCTTCGGTAAAGATAAATTATATATGGAAGAAATGGGATTTGTTGTAAATGGTCATGAAATTTTCTATAATGTAGAAGGTATTGACTTGGAACTATCATTTGATCAAGATGGAATAGTAAAAAGAATAAAAATAGGAGAAAATACGAAAACTCCATTAGAGATAAGTGGCATTAAAATTGGTACATCCAGAGAATATGCAAGTGAGACGCTGAAAATGCAATATGATGTTTATGAGGGAAATCAAGATATATCTGGAACATTTTCATGGTATAATCTAAAAAATGGTACAATGATTACCTGTGATTATAAACAAGGAATTATTAACACGATTAATTATTCAGAAATACCTATGGAAAAGTTTATACAGTTGCAAAATGATGTAGAGCAAGAAAGTAATACTTATGAAGCGATACAGCAAGAAACGACTGCACAAAATTCACATGCATTAGAATTTAAAGTATATGACAGCAATACAAGATTGTTAAATAGAGATGAATTAAATTTATATTCTGATGCAGACCTGAGAGTTATTCGTAATGAAATATATGCTCGCCATGGATTGATATTTAAATCTCAAGATTTATCGACGCATTTTAATTCAATGTCATGGTATTTAGGAACAATATCGGATATGAATCAAATTTCATTATCAGAAATTGAACGAGAGAATGTTAATTCTATAGTAGAAATTGAATCAGAACGAGAAATCGTAGCAGATGCAAAAGCATTTCTTGTAGGAGAGTCATTTTGGGTTAATGGGACAGAAATTAATGTAGAATTTAAAAAAGATGGCGAATTTGTTGCATATAATTGGTATGGCTCATCGCCAGAAATACACCTATATGCACCATATACCATATGGGCCGAACATGCTATGCATAAAGATTCATGGCAACCATTGCTATATATTACAATAGATGGAGTTCCATATTATTTTAGATATTTTTCAGATAATTCCATTTCCCTAGATGGGAGTGGACCATTTTCAGCATGGTATGAGATGATAAATTAAAAAAAGAAAATCATAAAAGCATCTAAGAATTAAAGAAAACTACTATGGGATGAAAGTAATATTTACTTGTTCAACATAGAAATAGCTTTAATTCTTAGGTGTATTTTTTAGGGTT
>CAYJKD010000072.1:0-7335 GCA_964370595.1 uncultured Lachnospiraceae bacterium | reverse complement strand
GCTTCCAAAGACAGGATATGAAGACAATGCATTACTATATGGTCTAGGAACCCTATTATGCTTAGCAGGAGCAGTTAGTCTTCAAGCAAAGAGAAGAAAAAATTAATTATTGGTTAGAAAAGATCTAGTAGGAATACTAGGTCTTTTCTTGGTTTAAGAGATTGTGGAAGAAAAGAATAGTATTAGTGGTTGGATAACCAATTTGAAGGAGGTATAATTCTTAGGTGTATTTTTTAGGGTTTAATCATATAATTACAAATTAGTACCATATACTTCTATTTGGCTAAGTGCAGGAAATGGAGATTCATCATCTGCTTTTATTAATTTCTCTAATTGAACCCACTCAATTTTTCGCTTGTCAAATGTTACAATTTGACCATCAGCTGATTTGATCAGTGGAAAATCTAAAGTAGTGTTATCGGAGAATCTCAAAGTTGCATTGGTCCAATAACTATCATGAGGGAAATCAGCACGCAAGAATAAGGTTACTTGATTAACGTTAACGATTCTACCAAACTCAATTTTAATCGTAGCATCTGGATTTTGATTGATTCCCCAAGATTCATAAGGCCATAATCCATGTGAGAGGTTTGCATGATTTCCATTGATAGCATTTTTTGATGCAAAAACAGATTCACCTCGTGTTTCCACATTAGCAGAACTATGAGGAAAACAATTCCTAGATTCATGGCAATCATATGGATTCAATGCTAGATTTTGATAGCAGTTAATTTCTTCTGTTGTTGCTATTCTTGCAGACAAGACATGAATATTCCCCCAAAAACTCTTTGGAGAGTAGCATGCTTTTTTTTCTCCAAATGGAATAGTAAAAGACATGGTATGATCTTTTATATAAACCAAATGCTTACCAATAGCATCATCTAATTGGAGAATAATATAGCTGTTCGCTTGCTCAGATTCTAAAACAATGTGGTCTCCTTCTTGATATTCTTGATTGTGAACTAAGGTAATTGATTCTCCCTGTCCAATTGTTAGTATTTCATCTTCTTTGTTTAAAACTTTTAATGTAATCATATATGATTCCTTTCTAAAATATTGTAGATATTATCTATTTTCATATTCACGAGGAGAAATTCCTGTGATTTTTTTAAACACCTTACTAAAATAATAAGGATTTTCAAAACCGAGCTCTTCTGATATTTCATAAATTAAATATTGATGTGTGTCCAGTAGAAGTTTCGCATGATCAATTTTAATATTGCTTATGTAATCAACAATAGTAATCCCTGTAATTTTTTTAAAAGTTACACTTAAATGTCCTGTACTAATATTTAGATGGTCTGCAATATCTGTTAAAATCAATTTTTCTTTATAGTGATCATTTATATAATTCTTGGCTTGTTCCACAAGCTTATCCGATGGATTATTATTTCTAGTATTTAATATTTTGCAAATTTCACTACAAAATCCCTCTAACCATTTAAGAATATCTACAAGGCTTGCAAATTGAAATAGGTATTCTGCAATATTACTTGTATAAGGAAATTGCTCTTTATAGGAAGTTCCCTCTAGCTCAAATTCCGAATAGATAAACGTATAAATATTGATACATGCACTAATTGATTGGTTTTTACAAGGCTTGTATTGCTTGAATAGCTCAATAATTTGTTGGAAAATATGATTGAGTTTTTCGCTATTGTTTTGATGAATACTCATTTTCAATTCTTTTTTTAAAAAATTGATATTAAAATTATTGGTACTAGATTTATGAACAAAAGGTTCTTTATAGTAAATGGTAGGAGTATCCGAACAATGGTAGTAATGTTCTAAAGCATTCAAACTTTGATCATATAAAGAAGGTAATTCGAGTAGGGAACGACCAATTGTACTAACTCCACATACAAAGGTAAGCTCAAAATAAGTTTTTAATGCAGAGCTTATCTTATTGATAAAAAGATTTATGGTTTGCTTAAAATTTTGCACATCACTAATCGATACAACAATTGTGAAATTATTAGAGCTAGTATTCACAACACAGTGGATGGGAAAAAAACGTTTTAGTAGGCCATTGATAATATCTGTAATTTGTGGTGTTGATTCTTTAATAGAAATAGTTGTATGATCTGGATGGAAAAATATTTCACAATGCTGCAATTGAAAGTTAAGCACAACTGGGTTTTTATAAGACTGAAATAGTTTAGTTGGAATATCGTTTTGAGTAGGTTCTTTATGCAAATATGTAGTAATCAGTAATTTTTCATCATATGCAGCATGAGAAAGTTCATGATTGCTTATAGAGTTTTTACGTAATTTATCACATTGAATCTTAGCTTTGTTTAAAGATTCAAGGAGTTCTTCTTTTGTAAGGCTTAATTTTACTAAATAATCAATGGCACCTAAAGAGACTGCTTTTTTTGCTAATTGAAATTCTTCTAAATTCGTCAAAATAATACAAGAAAAGAAAATATTTTCATCTATGCATTTTTCTAATAATTCTAAGCCATTCATTGTAGGCATCCTGATATCTGTAATTACGATATCAGGATTTAATTGATGGATTAATTCATACGCATTTGCGCCATTATTTGATTTTGCAACAACAGTACAATCATAATCTTCCCATGGCAATAAGGAAGCGATTCCTGCTAAAATAAGTGGTTCATCATCAACTAAAAGTATTCTATACATAACAGAGCTCCTAATCTTATATAGTAGTAGAATCTAAAATTCTAGTGGTATTTTAACCGTAATACGGGTAAAAGAGTTTTCTTCGCTTTCAATGGTTAATCCGTAAGATTCCCCATATACAAGCTTGCATCTACGATCTACATTTGCAAGTCCGATACCACTCATATTACCTTTTGTTACATGTGTAGTATCTAGAAATATAGTATCCATTTTTTCTTTTGACATTCCAATGCCATTATCGGTAACTGAAATAATTAAATCAGAATCAGATGAGGTAACTGCAATCGTAATAAGCCCTAATTTGTTACTAGGTTCGATTCCATAAAAGATTGCATTTTCTACAAGTGGTTGCAAAGTTAATTTGATGATTTTTGCATCATTAAGTTTAGGATTGTCAATGTTATAAGTTATGTCAAATAATTCTAAGTATCTAATTTTTTCTATAGTTATATAACTTTCTAAGAATTCTAACTCCTTTGCAAGTGTTACCTTTTCGTTGAAGCCTTTTGCCATGTTTTTTAGGAGTGATGAAAGTGCAGTTACAACTTTGACAATGCCTGAGTTCTTTTGCATAGTAGCAATCCACTTGATCGAATCCAAAGTGTTGTAAAGAAAATGAGGATTGATTTGAGCTTGTAACATATTAATTTCCATCGTTTTTCTTTCTCGTTCATCTTCGATTTTCGTTTCTAATAACTGATTAATCTGAGCACTCATTTGATTGATTTGATAACCAATAACTCCGAACTCATCATTGGTAACAATGGAAGAATCATTTGAAAAATCCCCTTTTGCAATGAGTTGAAGGCGTTTAATCAATCGTTGAATCGGGGCTCCTAATTGTTTGGAAATTAAAAATGATAAAACAAGTCCAATTGCAATACTATAACAAAATACAATTGCTGCAGTATTAAGAAACACGGTAAAATCAAGCTGAATTAAATGAACAGGTAGGATTTCTAATAAAAGTAGTCCACTAGGGAGATGTTTATTATAGGTAACAATATATTCTGTGCTATCAAACGTAGTAGTAAAATGACCATTTTCAGAAGGGAGTTCCGTGATGGAAGCAGTAAGAGCACTAATATTGTAGGGTAATGGATTTATCGCATCAATGATTGTGTTATCGAATGCGATTGCATATGCAATACTATCATTTGGTAGTGTTTTTAATGCATCAGAATATAAAGCAGTTGAAACGGAGATAAAAACCCATGCATCTTGGTAAGCGCTAAAGGTTTCATAACGAAGTGGACTAGCAAAAGGAATAATCCTAAGTGGATCGTTGTAATTACTAGTAAACGGATTCTCCATGACCTTAATTTGCGTGCTGCGAGAAGTCTCTTCCATTAGCTCATAAAATTGTGGGTGGTTCATCAGTACGTGTGGATCTTGAATATTCCCACCTGAAATGCCAGATTGGACAAAAAAACCATTGTTATAAATCATAAGTTTTGATATATAATTTTGATAGCTAGAAGAAGCCCATAAGCTGTTAATCGTATCAGAAGCATAGATGGCTTCTAATACATGAGATCCATTATCGAGGTAGTCAGAAACCCTCGATGTTGGAAAAAGAGATTGTCGTTCGGAACAAATCAACAGTAAGCGAAGAATGCTCTCATAGGTTGTCTGCAGGTTGTTTGCTAATGTATTAACACGATGCTTACTATTGATTGTTTCGGTATCGATTACTTCTTGTCGATATGATATATAATTAAATAAACTAATTGCACTAGCAATACATATGATTATAAGGAAGTTATAAAGTATTATATTTTTTTGGAAAGTTTTATTTTTCATAGGAATTCCTTTTTGAATATTTAATGAAGTTGAGATAATCATAACGAATAATGAGGAGAATTACAACAAAAATACAATATTATAATATTATTTTATATCAATCTACGAAAAGTATATTTTTTTGTGAATATGAAAATTTGCACAATGTAATTGTATTAGAATTAAATGAAAAATGCATGTTAAAATAAGCTAAGTATTGATAAACTATGTTTAACAAAAAAAGTTACGGAGGAAATGTTATGAAATTAAAAAAAGTTATTATGTCTACACTTACAGCAAGTTTAGTAGCAACAAGTCTAGTGGGTTGTGCTGGAGAAACAACACAGGAAACAGATGGAGCAGCTCAAACGCAAGCAGAGAACAAAGAAGAAGGAAGTAGTGGAGAAAAAGAAGTATTGTCTGTTACAACATGGGATAATTCAACATCACCACAGTTTCAAACAATAATTGATGCTTATATGGAAAAAAATCCGAATGTGGAAATCAATGTAATTGATACAGCAGCTAACGAATATAATAATTCATTAGCAATTAGTTTATCGGCAGCACAAGATGACCCAGATGTGATTTGGGTAAAAGATATGGGAAATATTTTAACCATGGCAGATAAAAAGCAATTACTACCACTAGATGATTTCATTGAAGCAGATGGACTAGATTTATCCGTTTATAAAGGTGCAGCAGAACAGCTTCAAACGGATGGCATAACATATGGATTACCATATCGTTCCGATTGGTATGTACTATATTATAACAAAGATTTATTTGATGCAGCAGGTATAGAATATCCATCAAATGATATGACATGGCAAGAATATTATGACTTAGCAGCTCAGATGACCTCTGGAGAAGGTAGTGCGAAGGTGTACGGCGGACACAATCATATTTGGCACGGATTAGTTGCGAACTGGGCAGTTCAAGATGGCGAAAATACTACAGTTGAAGAAGATTATACTTTTCTAAAACCTTGGTATGAAGATGCATTAGAGTTACAAAGAAATGGATATATTCAATCTTATGCAAACTTAAAAACAGCTAATATCCATTACTCATCTGTATTTAAAAATCAACAAGCAGCTATGATGCCTATGGGGACTTGGTTTATACCTATTATGGTTCAGTCACAAACACAAGGGGAAACCGATTTCAATTGGGGGATTGCAACACTTCCACATCCAGAAAATGTAGAATCTGGTTATACAGTAGGTGCTTTAACTCCGATATCAATTAGCGCATATACAGATCAACCAGAGTTGTCTTGGGATTTCGTTAAGTTTGCAACTTCAGAAGAAGCAGCAAATATCTTAGCAGAAACGGGAACACTTACTGCAATTCAAACAGAGGAATCTTTATCAAAAATAGCAGCAGTAGACTTTTTCCCAGAAGGAGATAGTAATAAAGAAGCATTGACATATACACATTTTTCATTTGACAGACCGTTGGATAAGGATGTATCAGCAGTTAAAACAATTTTTGATGAAGTACATGAATTGATTATGATTGAAGAGTATACAGTTGATGAAGGAATTGCTGAAATTGATAAGCGTGTTAGTGAAATAAAAGGTTGGTAGAATTAAAATTAAGATAAGGGCGGCCTATGGATATTGGACGTCCTTTTCTTTTACAAAATTTAGAAGGAGATTTAGCAATGGATGAAAAAAGAAAATGGGGAATGACTTTAAAGCAGAAAAGAAAACTAAGAGACAACTTGGTAGGATATAGTTTTATTATTCCCAATTTAATCGGGTTCTCAACATTCGTATTTTTGCCAGCATGTTTTTCTTTTATACTTAGCTTTATGAAATGGGATGGCTCCCAAGCACCAATGGAATTTGTAGGATTAGATAACTTTGTGAAAATATTTACGGATGATATTTTTATGAAAACGCTAGGTAATACAGTTGAATATGCAATTATGACAGTACCATTTACACTGGTTTTTTCATTGTTTCTTGCAATTTTATTAAATTCGAAAATTAAAGGTGTTGCTTTTTATCGTTCCGCACTATTTTTTCCATACATAGCATCTATTGTTGCAGTTGGAGCAGTATGGAATATGCTATTTCAACCAGAATTCGGACCGATTAATGAGTTTTTGAAGTGGATTGGAATTGAAAATCCTCCAAAATGGGCAATCAGTACAGACTGGGCAATGGTTGTAATTTCTATTGTTACCATATGGAAATATATGGGATACTATATGATCGTATATTTAGCAGCATTACAAGGAATTCCAAGTTCATTATATGAAGCAGCAGGAATTGATGGAGCAACAAATTGGCAAAAAATAAAATACATAACAATTCCAATGCTTACCCCTACTACATTCTTTGTGTTAATCATGTTAACAATTCAGTGCTTTAAAGTATTTGATTTGGTATATGTTATGACTGGAGGCGGACCAGGTAATGCAACAAAAACATTAGTTAATTACATCTATGAAAAGGCATTTGTGAATTGGGAACTTGGAGTTGCAAGTGCTGGTGCAATTGTTTTGTTTGCTGTTGTACTAGTTATTACATTGATACAATTTAAAAGCGAACAAAAGTGGTCTAAGGACATGTAGGAGGATAGAATGAAGGATAAAGAAAAAAATAAAAAAATATTGTTAACAGTTGTAATGATTGGATTAACAATTATTATGTTAGTTCCATTTTATTGGATGATTATTTCATCTCTAAAAATGAATAAAGATGTGTTTTCGATTCCGATGACATGGTGGCCAGAAACATTTCATTGGGAAAATTATAAAATAATTTGGGATAAAATTCCTCTACTTACTTTTTTTCTAAATACATCAAAGTTAACCATATGTATTACTGCGATTCAGCTATTAACAAGTACATTTGCAGCATATGGTTTTACGAAAACAAAGTTTGTTGG
>CAYJKD010000071.1:0-12150 GCA_964370595.1 uncultured Lachnospiraceae bacterium | reverse complement strand
TGCATTAAGAATTAAAAGTTGAATGGAATCAATATAAAAATAATCCCCAGCATCTATCAATATTGATGGATATTAGGGGATTAAATTATGGTTATTTTTCAATGATATTTTGAAGTTACTACCTGATTTATGGGAGGAGTTATGGATATAAATACGTTATTTCATCATTAGTTTAAATGTAAGAATTCTTTGATATTAGATGATTACTAGTAATTTAATTGATTAAGGAAATTAGAGATTGAAAAATTTTATCGAAGAAATATGGTTTGATTAATTAAACAAATAAAAGAATGAGTTGTTACAAGCACATTATAATGTCAAAAAATATTCTTGACAAAACCAAGAACTTTCATTATGATTACCATATTACTTTGAATTTCAAAATAATTTGAATAGGAAAAAAACAATGATTACAGGAAAGATTATAGGAACTGGTTCCTATGCGCCGAAAAATGTTATTACAAACGATGATTTAACAAGAGTGGTAGAGACTAATGATGAATGGATTTATAGCCGTACTGGCATTAAAGAAAGAAGAATCACATCAGAGGAAACAACAACAGACATCTCTGTTATAGCAACTGAACTAGCATTAAAAAACGCAGGAATACAGGCAGAAGAAATAGATGTTATTATCGTAGGGACATCAACACAAGATAATTGTTTTCCTAGTGTAGCTTGTGAAGTGCAAGGAAGAATAGGTGCCAAAAATGCAGTTGGCTTCGATGTAAGTGCAGCATGTTCAGGATTTACATATGCTCTAAACATATTACAAGCTTTTATACAAGCAGGAGTTTATCGAACAGGAGTCATTATTGGAGTTGATATATTAAGTAAGATTGTTGATTGGAACGATAGAGGAACCTGTGTATTATTTGGAGATGGAGCTGGAGCTGTTGTTGTAAAAGCGTCAGAAACAGGAATTTTATCTATGATGATGGGAGCAGATGGAACGAAAGGCGATGTTCTTAGTGTTCCTTCGAGAAGTAATGGTAATTTCTTACTAGGAAAAGAACCAGAAATTGGTTATGTTCATATGGATGGACAGGAAGTATTTAAATTTGCAGTAAAAATTGTCCCAGAATGCGTTAAAGATGTTTTAGAAAAAGCAGAAACTTCGATTGATGAGATTAAGTATTTTATACTACATCAAGCGAATTCACGAATATTTGAAGGTGTTGCTAAGCGGTTAAAACAACCAATAGAAAAGTTTCCAATGAACTTACAGACATATGGAAATACATCAGCAGCATCAGTACCTCTTATGTTAGATGAATTAAATCAAGAGGGAAAATTAAACCGAGGAGATAAAATTATTCTAGTTGGCTTCGGTGGAGGGTTGACATGGGGCGCAACTCTGATAGAATGGTAAGTGTTAGATAAGGGAAATTCCCCTACTATATAATTAATAATTTTTAAAATTAAAGGAGATTAAAACTATGTTAGAAAAAATGAAAGAAATTATTGCAGAACAATTAAGCGTAGACGCAGATTCAGTTACAGAGGCATCATCATTTAAAGATGATCTAGGAGCAGATTCACTTGATTTATTTGAACTTGTAATGGCATTAGAAGATGAGTATTCAGTTGAAATACCATCAGACGATTTACAAAACCTAACAACAGTTGGACAAGTAATGGACTACTTAAAAGGGAAAGGTGTAGAGGCGTAAGCCCTGCACCTTCATTCATAGCAAGTGATATAACCATTTATTGGTCGGAGGGACAATATGAAAACACGTATTACAGAATTACTGGGAATAGAATATCCAATTATCCAAGGTGGTATGGCATGGGTTGCTGAGAATAATCTTGCAGCTGCAGTTTCAGAAGCTGGAGGATTGGGACTAATCGGTGGAGCAAATGCCCCAGCAGAAGTGATTCGAGAGTATATTAAGAAAGTGAAAGAAGTAACAGATAAACCATTTGGTGTAAATGTTATGCTGATGAGCCCACATGCAGATGAAGTTGCAAAAGTTGTTGTGGAAGAAGGCGTAAAGGTTGTTACAACAGGTGCTGGTAATCCTGAAAAATATATGGATATGTGGAAGGCTGCTGGAATAAAAGTAATCCCAGTTGTAGCTTCTGTGGCACTGGCAAAAAGAATGGAAAAATATGGAGCTGATGCAGTAGTAGCAGAGGGAACAGAATCCGGTGGACACATTGGAGAAGCGACTACAATGTCACTAGTACCTCAGGTTGTAGATGCCGTTTCTATCCCTGTAATTGCAGCAGGTGGAATTGGTGATGGAAGAGGTATTGCAGCAGCTATGATGCTTGGAGCAGAAGCCGTACAAATGGGAACTCGATTTTTAGTAGCAGATGAATGTATTGTACATCAGAACTATAAAGATAGAGTTTTAAAAGCAAAAGATATTGACTCTGCAGTTACAGGTAGAAGTCATGGACATCCAGTTCGCTCTTTAAGAAATCAAATGACAAGAGAGTACGCAAAATTAGAAACAGCAGGAAAAAGCTTTGAAGAGCTTGAATATTTAACGCTAGGTACACTTCGTAATGCTGTTGTTGAAGGCGATATCATTAATGGAACTGTTATGGCTGGTCAAATTGCTGGCTTAGTTTCCAAAGAACAAACATGTAAAGAAATTATACTAGAAATTGTGGATCAAGCAGAGACATTATTAAATAGGAAATAGACAATTAAAGGAGCATGAGAGATGAATAAGATCGCATTTATTTACCCAGGTCAGGGTGCACAGGTTTGTGGAATGGGAAAAGATTTTTATGAAAATACAATAATTGGAAAAGAAGTTTATGATGAGGCATCAGAACTTATAGGATTTTCTATTCCCGATCTTTGCTTTTTAGAGAATGATCAGTTAAATATTACTGAATTTACTCAAGTAGCCATGGTAACTACTAGCATAGCTATGACGAAAGTTCTTGAAGAAAAAGGTGTAAAACCTGATGTATCAGCTGGTCTTAGTCTGGGTGAATATTGCGCACTCTATGCAGCCGGAATTATGAATAAAAATGACGCAATAAAAACAGTGAGACAAAGAGGAATTTTAATGCAACAAGAGGTTCCTCTTGGCCTTGGTGCTATGGCTGCGATTCTAGGAATGGAAGCAGAAGCTATAGAGTCCATACTTGAAAATATAGAAGGGGTTCAGATTGCAAACTACAACTGCCCTGGTCAAATTGTAATATCAGGAAAAAAAGAAGCGGTAGAGAACGCTTGTGAAAAGTTAAAAGAGGCAGGTGCAAAACGTGCAATTCTTTTAAATGTAAGTGGCCCATTCCACTCAGATATGCTAATGGGTGCTGGAGATAAACTGGCAAATGTTTTAGAAGAAGTAGAACTTATTAAAGGAAAAATTCCATATGTATCAAATGTATCAGCTTCTTATATAACAGATGAAACAAAAGTAAAAGAGCTATTAACAAAGCAAGTGTATTCATCTGTAAAATGGCAGCAAAGTATCATTGCGATGATTGAAGATGGTGTAGATACGTTTATTGAAATCGGTCCAGGGAAAACACTGGCGGGATTTATGAAAAAGATAGATAAGACAGTGACTGTCTATAATATAGAAAAATTAGAAGATGTAGATAAAGTAGTGAATGCACTTCAAAGCTAATTAGGGGGATAAGAGATGTTAAACGGAAAAATAGCAGTAGTAACTGGAGCTAGCCGTGGACTTGGTCGCGAAATTGCCATTGATTTAGGCAAGCAAGGTGCTACTATAATCGTAAACTATAATGGATCCGCAGAAAAAGCGGAGGAAGTTGTAAAACTGATTGTTGATGAAGGTGGAACTGCAAAAGCAATGCAATGTAATGTAGCGGATTATAATGCTACCGCAGAAATGTTTGCAGAAATAATTAAAGAATATGGACGAGTTGATATTCTTGTAAATAACGCTGGAATTACAAAAGATAATTTATTGATGAAGATGAATGAAGAAGATTATGATGCTGTTATGGATATTAATCTAAAGGGAGCATTTAATTGTACAAAGCATATATCTCGTCAAATGTTAAAACAAAAAAGTGGTAGAATTATCAATATGACATCTGTGTCAGGTGTGCTAGGTAACGCTGGACAAGCGAATTATAGTGCGTCAAAGGCTGGGCTTATTGGACTTACAAAAGCAGTAGCAAGAGAGATGGCAAGCCGTGGAATAACAGTTAATGCAATCGCACCTGGATTTATCCAAACAGAGATGACAGACGTGTTACCAGAAGAAGTGAAAAAAGCAGTAACAGAGCAAATTCCAATGAAACGTTTTGGAAAAGTAGAACATATAGCAAAAACAGTATCATTTTTAGCATCAGACGCAGCAGAATATATTACTGGTCAAGTAATTTGTGTCGATGGCGGAATGGCAATGTAATAGAGGAGGAGATCAGTAGGACATGAGTAAACGTGTAGTTATTACAGGACTTGGGGCGATTACCCCTATTGGAAACAATGTAGAGGATTATTGGAATGGACTTAAAAATAATGTAGTGGGAATTGGCCCAATTACAAAAATGGATATTTCTGATTATAAAGTTAAAATTGCAGCAGAAGTAAAAGATTTTGATGCAAAACAATATATGGATCCGAAAGCAGCAAAAAGAATGGAGCTATTTTGTCAATATGCAGTTGCTGCAACAAAAGAGGCATTGGGAGATGCAAAGATTGATATGGAAAAACAAGATCCTTATCGAATTGGAATCAGTGTTGGTTCGGGCATTGGAAGTTTGCAAGCAGTGGAAAGAGAGCATAAAAAATTATTAGAAAAAGGACCTGGAAGAGTAAATCCTTTATTAGTGCCTTTAATGATTTCGAATATGGCTGCTGGTAATGTAGGCATTCAATTTGGTTTGAAAGGAAAATGCATTAACGTAGTAACTGCTTGTGCAACAGGAACTCATTGTATTGGAGAAGCATTCCGTTCAATCCAATACGGAGAAGCAGATATTATGGTAGCAGGGGGATCAGAAGCATCTGTAACACCAATAGGGATTGCTGGATTTTCTTCATTAACTGCGCTTAATGAATCGAATGACCCAATGTATTCTTCGATTCCTTTTGATAAGAATAGAAGCGGATTTGTTATGGGAGAGGGAGCTGGTGTAGTCGTATTAGAATCCCTTGAGCATGCTAAAGCAAGAGGAGCACATATCTATGCAGAGATTGTAGGATATGGTACAACTTGTGATGCATTCCATATAACTTCTCCAGCAGAAGATGGATCAGGTGCAGCAAAAGCAATGGAAATTGCACTTGCTGATGCAAACTTAAAGCCAGAAGAAATTGATTATATAAATGCACATGGAACAAGTACACATCATAATGATTTATTTGAAACAATAGCAATTAAATCAACATTAGGCGAGCATGCAAGAAAAGTAAAAATCAATTCTACAAAATCCATGATAGGACACCTTTTAGGTGCAGCAGGCGGGGTTGAATTTATTGCTTGTGTAAAATCAATTGAAGATGGATACGTACATGCAACCGTTGGATCAAAAGAAGCAGACCCTGAGTGTGATTTAGATTATACATTTGGCACAGGAATTGAAATGCCAGTAAATGCTGCAATATCTAACTCACTAGGATTTGGCGGGCATAATGCTAGTTTAGTAGTGAAGAAATTCGAACAATAGAAGGAGAGTTTTATGAAAATAGAAGATATCGTTAAATTGATAGAGGCAGTTTCAAAAAATGGCTTAACAAGCTTTTACTATGAAGAAGGTAATGCAGTACTTAATATTAAGAAAAAAGAAGCACCAGTTGTTGTAACACAACAAGTGCAAACAATAGAAGCGCCAATGCAAAACTACACTACAGCTAAAGATAGCGGTGTAGTTGCAGTTGCACAAACACAAGAAATTGAATCAGAAAATGTGATTGCATCTCCATTAGTAGGTACTTTTTATAGTGCCTCTTCTCCAGAAGCAGCACCATTTGTGCAAGTAGGTACAGTAGTAAAAAAAGGTCAAGTTCTTGGAATCATCGAAGCAATGAAGTTGATGAATGAAATTGAAAGCGATGTAGATGGTGTGGTGGAAGCTATTTTAGTAAAAAATGAAGATGTAGTAGAGTATGGACAACCATTGTTCCGTATTAAATAGGAGGAAGTTATCATGAAACTTGGAATAAAAGAAATTCAAGAAATCATTCCTCATAGACATCCTTTTTTACTCATAGATACAATTGAAGAGTTAGAGCCAGGTGTTAGAGCAGTGGGATATAAATCAATTACATACAATGAACCACAATTTTTAGGACATTTTCCACAGGAACCCGTAATGCCAGGTGTGATGATGATTGAAGCATTAGCGCAAGTAGGAGCGGTTGCAATTTTAAGTGTGGAAGAAAATAAAGGGAAGATTGCTTACTTTGGAGGAATCAGCAGTGCAAAGTTTAAGCAAAAAGTAGTACCCGGAGATCGATTAAAATTAGAATGTGAAATCATAAAGCAAAAAGGACCTTTAGGGGTAGGAAAAGCAACTGCAACGAATGCTGAAGGAAAAGTAGCTGTAATTGCAGAATTGACATTTATGATTGGATAGGGGAACCAAATGTTTGGAAAGATATTAGTTGCTAATCGAGGCGAAATAGCAGTAAGAATTATTAGAGCATGTCGTGAAATGGGAATTAAGACAGTTGCAATTTACTCAGAGGCAGATCGAGAAAGTTTACATGCACAACTTGCAGATGAAGCGATCTGTATCGGTCCAGCTCCATCTGGGCAAAGCTACTTAAATATTGAAAGAATTCTTGCTGCAACTGTTGCAACAAAAGCAGAAGCAATTCACCCAGGATTTGGATTTCTATCAGAGAATGCACGGTTTGCAGAATTATGCGAAAAATGTAATATTGCATTTATTGGACCATCTGCACAAATTATTAATAAGATGGGAAATAAATCAGAAGCTAGAAAGACAATGATGGAAGCAGGAGTACCTGTTGTTCCAGGAGGAAAAGAGCCAGTTACTACATTAGAGGAAGCGAGAGATCTTGTTAAAGAAATAGGATTTCCTGTTATGATTAAAGCATCTTCTGGTGGTGGCGGAAAAGGAATGCGTATTTCTAGAAGTTTAGAAGATTTTGATGCAAACTTTCAAAATGCTCAAATGGAATCAATTAAAGGGTTCTCTGATGATACCATGTATATGGAACGCTATATCGAGAAACCTAGACACATTGAATTTCAAATTATGGCGGATAAACATGGAAATGTTGTACACATGGGAGAGCGTGATTGCTCCATTCAACGACGCCATCAAAAAGTTCTAGAAGAATCTCCATCAGTAGCAATTTCAGATCAATTGCGTAAAGAGATGGGAGAGGTGGCAGTACGTGCAGCAAAAGCTGTTAAATATGAAAATGCAGGAACGATTGAATTTTTACTTGATATAGATAAAAACTTTTATTTTATGGAGATGAATACTAGAATTCAAGTAGAACATCCAGTTACAGAAATGGTTAGCGGGCTTGATTTGATAAAAGAACAAATCTATGTTGCATCTGGAGAAGTTTTAAGTGTAAAACAAGAAGAAATCATGCTAGAAGGTCACTCAATTGAATGTAGAATCAATGCAGAAAACCCATCGAAGAATTTTATGCCTTGTCCTGGGAAGATAACGAATATTCATCTTCCAGGAGGAAATGGAATCCGTATTGATACCCATTTGTATAGTGGATATAAAGTACCAGCTAACTATGATTCTATGTTGATGAAATTAATCGTTCATGGAAAGAATAGAGAAGAAGCTATGGCAAAAATGCGTAGTGCATTAGGAGAATTAGTAATTGAAGGCATTGAAACCAATATTGATTTTCAGTTTGAAATTCTTTGCCACGAAGCTTATCATGAAGGTGATACAGATACTCACTTTATTCCTACGTATTTTCCAAAATATTGTAATGTTTAAATAGGGAAATGTGTAACAATTAGCGAACATGTAAGGAGATCAAAGTATGTTAGGAGATATGTTCAAAAAAACATATACATTGATTGATACAAAGTATAAGACACATAAAAATAGTGAAGAACCTTCTGTTCCAGAAGGCCTTTGGAGAAAATGTAATAAATGTAGTCAACCAATCTATGTGGAAGATGTTAAAAATAATTTTTATATCTGTCCAAAATGTGACGGATATTTTCGAGTTCATGCATATCGTCGAATCGAGATGCTATTGGATCCGAATAGTTTTGAGGAAATGGATAAGGAAATGGAATTTTCTAATCCACTGGATTTTCCAGGTTATGAAAAAAAAGCTGATGCTGTTAAGGAAAAGACAAAACTAAATGAAGCAATTGTGACAGGAATTGGTAGTATTGTAGGACAAAAAACTGCAATCGGTGTTTGCGATGCAAGATTTTTAATGGGAAGTATGGGTTATATTGTTGGAGAAAAAATCACTCGAATGGTAGAACGTGCAACAAAAGAACAATTGCCAGTTATTATTTTTGCATGTTCAGGCGGTGCACGTATGCAAGAAGGTCTCATTTCATTGATGCAAATGGCAAAAACTTCTGCAGCATTGAAAAGACATAAAGAGGCTGGTCAGCTTTATATTACTGTTTTAACCGATCCTACAACAGGTGGTGTAACAGCAAGTTTTGCTATGCTAGGAGATATTATTCTGGCAGAACCAAATGCTTTAATCGGTTTTGCAGGACCAAGGGTAATCCAGCAAACGATTGGACAGAAGTTACCAGAAGGCTTCCAACGTTCAGAATTTTTATTAGAGCATGGATTCATAGATAAAATTGTTCCAAGACAAGAACAGCGATATGTGCTTGCATCTATTCTTAAAATGCATAAAAAACCAAATGATCTTTGCGAAACATCAGATGAAGAGAATCAAGTTTTTGCAGAGAGCAGTGTTAAAAAAACACCATGGGATACTGTGTTACTTTCAAGAAAATCAAATCGTCCAGTAGCAAGTGACTATATTGGAGAATTATTTGACGATTTTATTGAATTTCATGGAGATCGATATTTTAAAGATGATGGTGCTGTAATTGGTGGAATTGCAACATTTAAAGGGGTTCCAGTAACGGTTATTGGACAGCAAAAAGGAAAAAATACAAAAGATAATATTACTCGTAATTTTGGAATGCCATCACCAGAAGGATATAGAAAAGCACTTCGCTTGATGAAGCAAGCAGAACAATTTGGTAGACCAGTTATTTGTCTTGTTGACACACCAGGTGCGTTCTGTGGATTAGAAGCAGAAGAACGAGGTCAGGGAGAAGCGATTGCTCGTAATCTATTCGAATTATCTGATCTACAAGTTCCTATTCTTAGTATTGTAATTGGAGAAGGCGGAAGTGGTGGTGCGTTGGCAGTTGCGGTAGCCAATGAGGTTTGGATGTTAGAGAATTCTATCTATTCCATTCTTTCACCAGAAGGTTTTGCGTCCATTTTATGGAAAGATAGTAAAAAATCAGCAGACGCAGCGAAGGTTACAGCAAAAGATTTATATGATATGAAGTTGATTGAGAAGGTTATTTTAGAAAGAGAGCCAGCGAGTAAGGAAACTCTTTTAGAAATCTCTCAAAATATAAGAGTAAATCTGATTGAATTCATCCAAACTTATGGAAGTATGGATAAAGCAACCCTTTGTAATCAACGTTATGAGCGGTTTAGGAGAATGTAATGGATAATATAAAACCCTTAAAAATTGGAGAATTGGTTGCAAAATATCCGATTGTACAAGGTGGAATGGGAGTCGGGATCAGCTTATCTTCACTTGCAGGAAATGTTGCAAAGCAAGGGGGAGTTGGGATTATCTCTACTGCACAAATCGGATTTAGAAATCCGCTCTTTGAAACTTCACCAATAGAAGCGAATATGATGGCAATAAAAGAAGAATTTGATAAAGCTAGAGAAATTTCACCAACAGGAATTATCGGATTTAATATTATGGTTGCTACTAGATATTATGCACAATATGTAAAAGCAGCTGTAAAGGCAGGAGCAGATATCATCATTTCTGGAGCAGGACTGCCTGTTGATTTACCAGAGTTAATTGAAGGTGCAAAAACAAAGATTGCACCGATTGTATCTACAGCAAAATCAGCAACTGTAATTTGTAAATTATGGGACAGAAAGTACCATAGAGTCCCAGATATGGTTGTAATAGAAGGCCCATTAGCTGGTGGTCATTTGGGTTTTAGCAATGAGCAGCTTACAGAATATGGAGCAGATACCGAAGAAGTTAAGAGTACTTATAAATCAGAGCTGTATGATGCGGAAATTAAAGGAATCGTAAAAGTCGTTAGACAATTTGAAGAAAAGTATAATCAGCATATTCCAGTAATCGTAGCAGGCGGTATTTATGACCAAGAAGATGTAAATCATGCACTGGACTTAGGTGCAGACGGAGTTCAAGTATCGACACGTTTTGTAACGACAGAAGAATGTGATGCACCTGATGCATATAAGCAAGCATATATTAATGCGGAAAAAGAAGATATTGTAATTACAAAAAGTCCAGTAGGAATGCCTGGCCGAGCAATTCGTAATACTTTTTTAGACCGCTTGAATCAAAACCATAAAGAAAAAATCAGTAAGTGTTACCAATGTATAGTAGGATGTAATCCAGCCACGATTCCCTATTGTATTACAAATGCATTGAGAAATGCAGCGCTTGGCAATGTAGACGAAGCACTTCTTTTTTGTGGAAGCAATGCTTACAGAGCAACAAAAATCGAAACAGTAGAAGAAGTAATGAAATCTTTAGTGGGTCAAGTATAACCTACGAGTTACGAACATCTGCAAAAGATGCCATATCTCTTAGCATATCTATGTTAGGTGTTATGGCATTTTAGTGTAGAATCTTAGAAATTGAAAAAAAGTGTGTAAATCTTTTAGAAATGGAAAAGAAAATGTAAGGAATACCTAGTTGTGTTGATTGTATAAATCATGTATAATCGTGAGGAGATGAAAAGTGGGTACTTTTGTAGAGAGAAAACAAAGCTTAGTTCAATTGATTCGTGAAATTGGCGATATAGAACAACGAGCCATTAGTAAATATGAGTTTAAAGATATTACAGTGAATGATATACATGTGATCTCAGCAATAGGATTAGAAAAACCTAAGAATATGACAACAATTGCAAAAGAGCTTTCCGTTACAGTAGGCACCTTAACGATTGCTATGAATAGCCTTGTGAAAAAAGAATATGTAAAGAGAGAAAGAGGAAAACTTGATCGTAGAGTTGTCTATATTTCTTTATCAGAAAAAGGAAAACAAATATATAGCTATTTAGAATCATTCTATGATTCGATGCTAGAGGAGATTTTAAGAGAACTTAACTCTGCTGAAACAGATGCATTTTTTTATGCAATGGATAAGATAAATACATGGTTAGGTAGAGAGAATGATAGATAAGAGGAGAAAAATTTATGAAAAAAGGAATTCTATGTATGGTGTGTGCAATTGCATCAATTTCAATATTTGCATGTACACCAACCCCAGAGCAGAACAAAACAGGAGAAACAGTTGCAATGCCACAATCAGATGTAGTGGATGAAAAACTACCAGATGCAGATGCTCCAATATTAGAAATCGTATCGATTTACACAGTCAGTGAAGATGGAACTGCAATTGAAGGTAGCATGGATGCTCTTGAAGTAAAAGATGCAGATTCTATTGTTAATTTACTAATACAATATGGTGTATTAGCAGAAGGTACAAAAGTACTTAGTTATGAAACGGCTGGAGAAGCTGCAGAGGCTGGACCTGGAGTTGTTACAGTACCAGGAAATGAAGTGGAAAGTTCTATGAAACAATTAGGTACACTTGATATTAGCGATTTGGCAGTTGGAGAAAGTGAAAAAGAACTGACAGCTCAAGCCATTGCAAATACATTTATTGAAAATACCAATGTAATGCAATTTACATTGAAAGTAAATGGCGAAGTAGTTGCTGAGAATTTAAATTTTCAAGAAGCAGGAAAGTAATAATAATAGAAAGAACGAAAAAAGAAATTCTATTGATAAAATGAAAAACCTCAGAAAATATCTAAGAAAAATTTAAAAATTTCTTGATATTTTCTGAGGTTTTTTTAGTAGAAGAATATTATCCTTTGACTGCACCAGCAACTAACCCTTTTACCATGTACTTCTGGAAGAAAATAAACAGTAAAATCATTGGCAATGCGCCAACTACAGAAA
>CAYJKD010000070.1:0-12238 GCA_964370595.1 uncultured Lachnospiraceae bacterium | reverse complement strand
GAGAGAGGAACAAGATACATGGCAATGATGGATCAAAGTAAAATCCGTAACTTTTGTATTATCGCTCATATCGATCACGGAAAATCTACATTAGCAGATCGAATTATTGAAATGACAGGTTTATTAACAAGTCGCGAAATGCAATCACAAGTATTAGACAATATGGAATTGGAACGGGAAAGAGGAATTACCATTAAGTCACAGGCAGTTCGAACTGTCTACAAAGCGAAAAGTGGAGAAGAATATATTTTCAACTTGATAGATACTCCAGGACACGTAGATTTTAACTATGAAGTTTCGAGAAGTTTAGCAGCTTGTGATGGTGCTATACTTGTGGTGGACGCTGCACAAGGAATCGAAGCACAGACATTGGCGAATGTGTATTTGGCCTTGGACCACGATCTAGATGTATTTCCAGTAATTAATAAAATTGATCTTCCAAGTGCTAGGCCAGAATGGGTCATCAATGAAATAGAAGATGTGATTGGAATAGAAGCACATGATGCACCTCAAGTATCTGCAAAAACAGGTCTTAATATAGTTGATGTATTGGATGCAATCGTTGAGAAAATCCCAGCACCAAAAGGAAATAAAGATGCTCCACTGCAAGGGCTGATTTTTGACTCATTATATGATCAATACAAAGGTGTAATTATTTTTTGTCGTATTATGGAAGGCACAGTAAAAAAAGGGACGAAAATTCGTATGATGGCAACTGGCGCCCAAGAAGAAGCTGTTGAAGTAGGTTATTTTGGTGCAGGTCAGTTTATTCCATGTGATGAATTAAGCGCTGGAATGGTTGGGTATATTACAGCAAGTATTAAAAATGTAAAAGACACAACGGTTGGAGATACTATTACAGATGCGAATAATCCTTGTAGTACGCCATTGCCTGGATATAAAAAAGTAACTTCCATGGTATACTGTGGGCTTTACCCAGCGGATGGTGCAAAATATAATGATCTTCGTGAGGCACTAGAAAAGTTACAGCTAAATGATGCTTCATTGCAGTTTGAACCTGAGACATCAATCGCACTTGGATTTGGTTTTCGTTGTGGATTTCTTGGTCTATTACATTTGGAAATCATTCAAGAGCGACTTGAGCGAGAATATAATTTGGATTTAGTTACAACAGCTCCAAGTGTAATTTATCGTGTTCATAAGAGAAATGGCGAAATGATTGAACTTACAAACCCATCGAATCTACCTGATCCAACAGAAATTGACTATATGGAAGAGCCTTTAGTTAGTGCAGAGGTTATGGTTACGACAGAATTTGTAGGAGCAATTATGAATCTTTGTCAAGAGCGAAGAGGTATTTATAAAGGCATGGAATATATGGAAGAAACAAGAGCGCTATTAAAATATGATCTTCCATTAAATGAAATTATCTATGATTTTTTTGATGCTTTAAAATCGAGATCAAAAGGGTACGCATCCTTTGATTACGAAATGAAAGGATATGAGGAATCAAAGTTACTAAAATTAGATATTTTGATTAATAAAGAAGAAGTGGATGCACTTTCTTTTATCGTTCATGCAGATTCTGCCTATGAAAGAGGACGGAAAATGTGTGAAAAACTAAAGGACGAAATTCCTAGACATCTCTTTGAAATTCCGATCCAAGCAGCAGTAGGTGGAAAAGTAATTGCACGAGAAACAGTAAAGGCTATGAGAAAAGACGTACTTGCCAAGTGTTATGGCGGAGATATCTCTAGAAAGAAAAAGTTATTAGAAAAACAAAAAGAAGGAAAGAAGCGGATGCGCCAAGTTGGAAATGTAGAAATTCCACAAAAAGCGTTTATGAGCGTACTCAAGTTGGATGATGAATAAACACGAATTAGAATTATATGTGCATATTCCTTTTTGCATAAGAAAATGCAATTATTGTGACTTTAACTCCAACCCAGCACCGGAGTGGCTGTATGGGGAATATGTGAATAAATTAATAGAAGAGATTGTAGTACAAAGTGGTTCCTATCAAGGGTTTACGGTAACGAGTATTTTTATTGGTGGTGGAACACCGTCTGTGTTACCTGAGTGGATGATGGAAAATATTTTAATAAAATTGCATGAGCGATTTTATATTGCTGATGATGCAGAAATTACCATTGAAGCAAACCCAGGCACTTTAACGATGGCAAAGCTTGAAACCTATTTTGAAAATGGGGTAAATCGTTTGAGTATTGGGCTGCAATCCGTAAACGAGCAAGAGTTAAAAGCTTTGGGACGGATTCATACATATGAAACATTTTTAAGAAGCTACCAAAGAGCTAGACAGGTCGGCTTTACAAATATTAATGTAGATTTGATGTCATCACTTCCGGGCCAAACGTTAGATTCTTGGAAAAACACTTTGAAAAAAGTTCTCATGCTAAAACCAGAACATATTTCGGCCTACAGTTTAACGATAGAAGAAGGCACTCCTTTTTATGAAAAATATGGAGAACACTCCGATTTGCTTCCAGATGAAGAGTTAGACCGCCAAATGTATTATCTTGCAAAAGAGCTGATAGAAAAACAAGGGTATCGTCGTTATGAAATTTCTAATTATGCTAGAAATGGATATGAATGCAGACATAATAATGGATATTGGACTGGTGTTAATTATTTAGGATTAGGTGTTGGGGCATCCTCCTATACCCATGGTTATAGATTCAAAAACGTTCATGATTTAGATGAATACTTGAAGCTTGATTTTCAACAAGCAGGCGCTGCCGCTATCGATATTCATGAACTTACTGATTTGGAAAAAATGGAAGAATTCATGATCTTGGGACTTCGTAGGATGGAAGGAGTATCTGGGGTTGATTTTATGGAGCGATTTGGCCTTAATATGTGGAATGTGTTTGGAAAAAAACTCAATGATTTAAAAGATAAAGGATTATTAGAAGTCCGATTACCAGAGATACGCTTAACTCCGTTAGGGATTGATGTGAGCAATGTGGTGTTTGGTGAGTTTTTAATGGATGAATAGGAAGGGAAACAAATGAAAAAAGTAGCAGATTACGTAAGAAGTATACCAGATTTTCCGGAAGAAGGAATTATATTTAGAGATGTGACAACCATTTTACAAGACCCAGATGGTTTATGCCTTGCAATTGATGGGATTTTAGAAATGATTGATGGATTGGAGTATGATTTAATCGTTGGACCAGAATCTAGAGGTTTTATTTTTGGAGTCCCTGTAGCCTATGCTACAAAGCGGGGATTTGTTCCAGTGAGAAAGCAAGGAAAACTTCCTTGTGAAACAGAATCAATCGAATATGATTTGGAATACGGAAGTGCTGTAATCGAAATTCATAAAGATGCAATTAAGCCAGGTCAAAAAGTAATAATTGTAGACGATCTGATCGCTACTGGCGGTACAACAGAGGCAATGATACAATTAATCCAACGATTAGGCGGAGAAGTAGTGAAAATTTGTTTCGTAATGGAGCTAGCAGGGTTAAACGGAAGAGAAGTATTAAAAGGGTATGAGGTGGAATCACTTATCACATACGAAGGAAAATAGTTGAATACGAAATTGTTTTTTACTAGAGATGAATCTGTATGATTTGTCTCTTTTTTTTGTATTTATGATGACTTTTTTGAACTCTAATGATAAAATGATACAATAGTTTGATTTGCAAAAGAAAGTAGAGGACAGTATAGTGATGCATAAGAAAAAGGCGTTATTAGTAGTTAGCTTCGGAACTAGCTATGAAAAAACTAGAAAAAAAACATTTGATGTGATTGAAGCAGAATTAAAAGAGACTTTTTATGAGTATGAATTTAGAAAAGCATACACGAGCCCTACAATTCTGCGTATCTTAAGAGAGAGAGATGGAATTTGTATTCAAAATGTATCCCAGTCGTTAGAGCAATTAGCACAAGAAGGATTTGAGGAAATATTGATACAACCAACCTTTATTTTACAAGGAATTGAATATGAAAAAATGAAAGCTGTAATTGAAAAATATCGTCACTGCTTTTGCAAAATCCAGTGTGGGAATCCCTTGTTAAGCGTAGCAACAGATTATGAGTCAGTCGCAGTGGAATTAAAAAAAGAGTTATCACATCTTATTACAAATGATTCTGGATTTATATTTATGGGACATGGAACGGAACATGGAGCAGATGAATCCTATAAAAAAATGCAAAATGCATTAGATGAAGTAGGGTTTAAGCATGCATACTTAGGTACAGTAGAAGGGCAACAAACCTTTGATGAATTATTAAAGATAATCAAAAAAACATCAATTAAAAAGTTTGTATTGATTCCATTTATGATTGTGGCTGGAGATCATGCATGTGAGGATATGGCAGGTGAAGGTAATGATTCTTGGAAAAGTCAATTAGAAAAACAAGGATATGAAGTAACATGCATTTTAAAAGGAATGGGAGAGTATAGAGGTATTCGGGAGATGTTTATCAAGCATGCAATGGTGGAAGAGAAAAAAAAGGGAACTTTGTATGGAATTGGAGTTGGCCCTGGAGATCCAGAACTTATGACATTAAAGTCAGTTAAAAAAATAAAGAAATGCGATGTGATTGTGGTACCTGGAGAAAAGTATCAAGAAAGTGTTGCATATAAAATCGCACTACAATCGGTTCCAGAACTACAAAGTAAGAAGTGTCTTGGAGTCGTTATGCCTATGACGCGAGATGAAGGAATACGAAACGAATATCATGATAAGGCAGCTGAAGTTGTTGCATCCTACTTAGAAGAGGGAAAAGATGTAGGATTTTTGAATTTGGGAGATGTAACGATATATGCAACATATCTTTATGTGCATAGAAGGGTAAAGGCAATGGGGTATGACGTAGAACTGATTAATGGAATTCCTTCCTTTTGTGCATCGGCCGCTAAGCTGGGAATTGGTATTGCTGAAAATGCAGAACAAATTCATATATTATCACAACCAGAACAAATTGAAGAGGGACTGAAGCTTCCTGGAACAAAAGTGATTATGAAAATGGGAAAAAATATGGCAAAGACGAAAGCACGAATTAAAGAAGCTAGTCTAGATGCTAGAATGGTAGAAAATTGTGGAATGGAAACAGAGAAGGTCTATCAACATGTAGATGAAATTTCAGAAGATGCGGGATATTTTTCGTTGTTGATCGTGAAGGAGCAGAAGAATGAATAAAATATTTGTAATTGGGCTTGGACCAGGTGGATGGGACCAGATGACAATAGAAGCAACAAAAGCCTTATCCTTATGTGATGCAATTATTGGATATACTGTATATGTAGACTTAGTAAAACCTTATTTTCCAGATAAGGAATATGTAACAACACCAATGAGACAGGAAGTAGAACGGTGCAGAATCGCTTTTGAAGAAGCGAAGAAAAATAAAGTTGTTGCTATGGTTTGCAGTGGAGACGCTGGCGTATATGGCATGAGTGGATTGATTCTAGAAATAGGGCAAGAATATCCAGAATGTGAAGTGGAACTTATTGCAGGAGTTACAGTTGCTCTTTCAGGTGGAGCACTGCTCGGAGCACCTTTGATGCATGACTTTTCGGTAATTAGTTTAAGTGATCTATTAACTCCATGGGAAAAAATAGAAAAAAGATTATATCATGCAGCTTTAGCAGATTTTAGTATGTGTATTTATAATCCATCTAGTAAAAAAAGATCAGATTATTTAGAAAAAGCATGTGATATCATACAGAGAGCAGTGGAATCAGATCGAGTATGTGGAATTGTTCGTCAAGTAGGAAGAGAGGGGCAAACCTGTGAAGTGTTGATGCTTAGTGAATTGAGAACACGTGAAGTAGATATGTTTACTACTGTATTTATTGGGAACTCTCAGACGAAAAAAATCGGATCTAAAATGGTGACACCAAGAGGATATGCAATTAAAAAATAGAACATCGGTGGGGTGTATATGGAAAAATATCTAGAAACACAATTATTAAAAATGACTAGTAACATTCAAAAATTAGAGAAAGAAGTAGTAGAAGAAAGTCGTTTGTATTGGAATACCATCGCGAAACCACTCTATGGTTTTGGGGATTATGAAACAATAATTACAAAGATTGCAGGAATTCAAAAATCATTGAAGGTTAATATTGAAAAAAAAGCAGTTGTAGTATTCTGTGCAGATAATGGTGTGGTAGAAGAAGGGATAAGTCAAGCAGGTCAAAGTGTTACTGCTGCAGTTGCTGAAAATATAGCAAGTGGTAGAGGTGAGGTAAATCACTTAGCAAAAATTGCAGGAGCAGATGTGATTACAGTAGATGTAGGGGTTGCTGAGGATTTGAAGTCTATTGGAGTATACAATCATAAGTTAAGATATGGAACCCATAATTTCTGTAAAGAAGAGGCGATGTCAAGAAAAGAAGCACTAGAACTTATTCATGTAGGAATCCAGATGGTTTCAAGATTAAAAGACGCAGGGTATCAGATGTTAGCAGTAGGAGAAATGGGAATTGGTAATACGACCACTAGTAGTGCGATTGCTTCAGTTTTATTAGAACAAGAAGTTGAAGCAGTAACAGGAGTGGGAGCTGGGTTGTCTAAAGAAGGGTTGAGTAGAAAAATCAGTGCGATTAAAAAAGGAATTGAATTACATAAACCCCAAAAAGAAGATCCCATTGGAGTGTTATCTAGTGTCGGTGGTTTTGATATCGCTGGTATGACAGGGTTATTACTAGGTGGAGGAATCTATGGCTTGCCAATTGTATTAGATGGAATGATAGCGTTAACTGCAGCATTGCTTGCAAAAGCGATTGCACCAAATATTACTGAGTACTTGATTCCTTCTCATCTGGGAAAAGAACCAGTTTGTCAATGTGCGCTAGATGCCCTTGAATTGCATCCAACAATTCATGCAAATATGGGAATTGGAGAAGGTACTGGAGCAGTAATGCTTTTTCCACATCTTGATATGGTTGCTGATATCTATAATACTTTTTTTACATTTGAACAACATGAAATAGAAACTTATGAAAATTTTAAAGGAGAAGAAACTCAATGATATATTTTATAGGAGCAGGTGCAGGGGATCCTGAATTGATTACGGTAAAAGGGCAACGTTTAATTAAAGAGGCAGATGTTATTATTTATGCAGGCTCACTTGTTAATCCAGAAGTGCTTTCTGTTGCGAAACAAGATGCACAAATTTACAATAGTGCAACCATGACATTACAAGAAGTAATTGCGGTTATGAGAGATGGAGAGGCGTGTGGAAAACAAGTCGTTCGTGTACATACAGGTGATCCAGCAATTTTTGGAGCCCATAGAGAACAAATGGTAGAACTAGATAAATATGGAATTACATATGAAGTAGTCCCAGGTGTGAGTTCCTTTCTTGCAGCTGCAGCAGCGTTGAAGCGTGAATATACATTGCCAGAAGTAAGCCAAACTGTAATACTTACTCGAATGGAAGGAAGAACTCCAGTACCAGAAAAAGAGAGGATCGAGCATCTTGCAGCACATGGAGCTACCATGGTGATTTTTTTAAGTGTTGGGCAAATGGAAGAACTTTGTGAGCGGCTGAAAAAAGGTTATAAAGAAACTACAAAAGTTGCAGTCGTTTATAAAGCTTCTTGGCCAGAGCAGATGATTGTACATGGAACCTTATTAGATATTGCTGGAAAAGTAAAAGAGGCAGGGATTAAGAAAACGGCATTGGTTGTAGTAGGAGACTTCTTAGGAGATGACTTTGCATTGTCTAAATTATATGATGAATCATTTACCCATGAATACCGAGTAGGAAAAGTTAAGGAGTGAGGACATGGCAAAAAAAATTATGGTACAAGGGACCATGTCTAACTCTGGAAAAAGTTTTGTAGTAGCAGCACTTTGTCGAATTTTTCATCAAGATGGATATAAGGTGGCCCCATTTAAATCACAAAATATGGCATTGAATTCATATATCACAAAACAAGGAATGGAAATTGGTCGAGCACAAGCGATGCAAGCGGAATCAGCAGGAATTGAGCCGACGGTTGATATGAATCCTATTTTATTAAAACCGACAGGGCATATGGGAAGCCAAGTAATTGTAAATGGGGAAGTTTTTGGGAATTTAAAGGCAATGGAATACTATGATCGCAAATTAGAATTTGTTCCATGTATTAAGAAAGCATTTTCTAACTTAGAAAATGAATATGATATGGTTGTGTTAGAAGGCGCGGGCAGTCCGGCAGAAATCAATTTAAGACAGCATGATATTGTTAACATGGGAATGGCCGAGATGGTTGATGCACCTGTGATATTAGTAGGAGACATAGATCGAGGTGGTGTATTTGCATCATTGTATGGAACTGTGCGCTTGTTAGAGGAAAGAGAGCGGAATCGAATCAAAGGTTTGGTCATTAATAAGTTTCGTGGAGATAAAAAAATTTTGGAACCTGGACTTAAGATGATTGAAGATGAATTAGGTATTCCCATATTAGGGGTAATTCCCATGGAGTCAATTGATATCGATGATGAAGATAGTTTGTCTGAACGATTGAGCAGTCATGTGTACGAAGAAAAAAAAGCACTTGATATTGCAGTGATTCATCTGCCACATATTTCTAATTTCACTGATTTTCGTATCTTAGAGCAAGATCGAGATATTTCTCTTCGCTATGTGAAAAATCCAATGCAATTAGGGAATCCAGATTTGATTATTTTACCTGGAACAAAAAATACGATGGATGATTTGAAATGGTTGAGAAGTTGTGGGTTAGAAGGGATGATTTTTAAGAAAATCGAACAAAATATTCCTTTAATTGGCATTTGTGGAGGATATCAGATGCTGGGAATGGAGCTTGCTGATCCTTACGAAGTGGAAGGTGGCGGAATTCTTCGAGGAATGGAACTACTAAAAATGAAAACAGAGTTTGCAAAAGAAAAGACAAGAACTCAAATTTCTGGTAAGTTATTTAAAAATAGTAAACTGTTTCCAAGTGAAGAAGAAATGGAGTTGACTGGATATGAAATTCACATGGGGTTGACTACAATTGATGGCAAGCAGCAAGTGGCAATTGCATTAGATGATGGTAGAATGGATGGAATTGAACGAGAAGATGGACTTGTTTTCGGAACATACCTTCATGGTTTTTTTGATGAGCCTAAATTAGTCACAGCAATGAAACTAGAACTTGCAAGAAAAAAAGGAATTAAAATAGATAAAGAAGAATTCGACTGGGAATCTTATAGACAAGGAGAATACGATAAGCTAGCTACACTAGTGAGAACGTCTCTTGACATGAAACAGATCTATAAAATAATGGAGGGGTAAAAATATGTTAATAAAGCCCATGGAAATAGAAATGAGAAGTATGGAAATTATTGAAAGTGAGATGCCAGCGACTTCTTATAGCCCAGATGAATTATTGGTGGTTAAACGCTGCATCCATACTTCAGCAGATTTTGAATATGCAACTCAAATGCATTTTTCAAAAGGAGTTGTTGAGCATGCCAAAAACAGTATAAAAAAGGGGCTGACAATTGTTACAGATACCAATATGGCTTTAAGTGGCGTGAATAAAGCGGCCCTTGAAGCAAGTGGTTGTCAGGTTCGTTGTTTTATGGCAGAAGAAGAAGTTGCAAAAGAGGCGAAGGAAAGAGGGGTAACACGAGCGATTATCAGTATGGAACATGCTGCTAAAATCCAAGGACCAATTGCATTTGCCATCGGAAATGCTCCAACGGCTCTAATTCAGTTAGATCAAATGATAAAGGAAAACGTAATCAAGCCAGAATTTATTATTGCAGCTCCTGTAGGATTTGTTAATGTAGTGGAATCAAAAGAGCTAATTATGGACACGGAAATCCCATGTATTGTTGCAAAAGGTCGAAAAGGTGGAAGTAACATTGCAGCAGCTATCTGTAACGCGCTTTGGTACCAAGTTGTAGAACGATAAATTACGGGAGGACATTATATGAAGGTTGGAATTATAGGTGCAGGAAAAATTGCGAAATCAATGGGGACTTGTTTATCCAATGGAAGTACATGAAATTTGATACTTGCATTTTATGTAATATTTATTTATAATGAAGAGATAACTACGCGTAAGGATGGCATTTTATGGCGATGGATAAAACGATAGATAATATTAAAAAGGTTGATGCAAGTTTAAATAAGCCTGCTGATTTTACAGAACCAGATGTTCTGTTTGAGCAATTAGTGAATACAATACACAAATATCATCCCTCCGATGATATTACATTAGTTCGTAAGGCTTATGAGATTGCAGATGAAGCACATAAAGATCAAAAGAGAAAATCAGGTGAACCCTATATCATTCACCCCCTTTGTGTTGCCATAATTTTAGCGGGTCTAGAACTAGACAAAGAAACGATTATTGCGGGAATTCTTCATGATGTAGTAGAAGATACTATTATGACAGAAGAAGAAATCACAGAAGAATTTGGAGCAGAGGTTGCCTTGTTAGTTGATGGGGTAACTAAATTGACTCAAATTTCATGGTCTATGGACAAAGTTGAAATTCAAGCAGAAAACCTTAGGAAAATGTTCCTAGCTATGGCAAAAGACATTCGGGTTATTTTGATTAAATTGGCAGACAGACTTCATAATATGAGAACTCTTCAATATAAGAGACCAGAGAAACAAAAAGAAACAGCAAGAGAAACGATGGATATTTATGCTCCAATTGCACATCGACTTGGAATTTCTAAAATTAAAGTAGAGCTAGATGACCTTTCCTTGAAATATCTAGAACCAGAAGTTTATTATGATATGGCAGAGAAGATCAATCTTCGAAAAGGTGCACGCGAAGCATTTGTAAAAGGAATTGTAGATGAAGTACAAGTGCACATGGAAGAAACAGGTGTAGATGCAAAAATTGATGGACGAGTAAAGCACTTTTTTAGTATTTACAAAAAAATGGTAAATCAAGATAAGACCCTAGATCAAATTTATGATTTATTTGCTGTTCGAATTTTGGTGGACTCCGTAAAGGATTGTTATGCTGCACTAGGTGTGATTCATGAGTTGTACAAGCCGATTCCAGGACGATTTAAAGATTATATTGCAATGCCAAAAACAAATATGTATCAGTCTTTGCATACCACATTAATCAGTAGTAGTGGACAGCCTTTTGAAATTCAAATTAGAACGTTTGAAATGCATCGAACGGCGGAGTATGGAATTGCTGCACATTGGAAATATAAAGAACGTGGAAGTGGTACGGTTAATTCAGGGGATGAAGAAGCTAAATTAACATGGCTTCGCCAGATTCTTGAATGGCAAAAAGATATGTCAGATAATAAAGAATTTTTAAGTGTTATCAAAAGTGACTTAGATCTTTTTTCAGACAGTGTGTACTGCTTTACACCAAGTGGAGATGTAAAAAACCTTCCAAGTGGATCAACTCCTGTGGATTTTGCCTATGCAATTCATAGTGCAGTTGGAAATAAGATGGTTGGAGCAAGAGTAAATGGAAAACTTGTCAATATCGATCATGAATTAGAAAATGGGGATCGTATAGAGATTATTACTTCACAAAATTCCAAAGGACCAAGTAGAGATTGGTTAAATATCGTAAAAAGCACACAAGCGAGAAATAAGATCAATCAATGGTTTAAAACAGAATTAAAAGAAGATAATATTGTAAAAGGTAAAGACCTGTTAGAGCGTTATTGTAAAGCAAAAGGGATTTCACTTCAAGATATTATGAAATCAGAAACCCAAGAAAAAGTTATGAAGCGATATGCATTTCGCGACTGGGATTCTGTATTGGCATCCATTGGCCATGGCGGTTTGAAAGAAGGACAAGTCGCCAATAAGATGATTGATGAACTTGCTAAAAAGAAAAAGAAAGAATTAAGTGATGAAAATATATTAGATGGAATTGCAGAGATGTCGCATAAAATTCCTGCTGCCAAAAAAGGAAAAGGCGGAATTGTGGTAAAAGGAATCCATGATGTAGCAGTGCGCTTTTCTAGATGTTGTAGCCCCGTTCCAGGTGATGAGATTATTGGATTCGTAACGAGAGGTCGAGGGGTATCTCTTCACCGAACGGATTGTGTAAATGTAATCCACTTACCAGAGGATGAACGAGCAAGGTTAATTGATGCAGAATGGCAAGAGGTAGAAGGCGATTCTACAAATGAACGATATAGTACAGAAATTCAAATCTATGCAAATAATCGAATTGGTATGTTTGTCGATATTTCAAAAGTATTTACAGAACGCCAAATTGATATAACATCTATGAATGTAAGAACTAGTAAGCAAGGGAAAGCTACAATTATTATGACATTCGATATCCAAGGTAGAGAAGCTTTGA
>CAYJKD010000069.1:0-12501 GCA_964370595.1 uncultured Lachnospiraceae bacterium | reverse complement strand
ATTGATCTTAAGACAAGAGAGATTCCAGATTTAATACATGGGTGTTTGTTGCCAATGGTTGTAGTAAAGCTTCTTTTAGGGGCAACAACAATCCAAGAAGTTGTGATTGGAATGCTTTGTGTAGCACTTCCAATGTTTGTTTTGGCTTTGTTAATTCCTAATGCATTTGGTGGTGGAGATATTAAGTTATGTGCAGTATGTGGTGCAATAATTGGATGGAAATGTATGGTGGTTTCATTCTTCATTGCAATTGTAATCGGTGGTATATGGAGCATAGCGTTGTTAGTGACAGGTAAAAAAGGGCGTAAAGATATGATTGCTTTTGGTCCCTTTTTAGGGATAGGAATTATGATAGGAACTTTTCTTGGAGAACCTATATTTACTTGGTATATAAAGTTTCTTTTATAATTTAGAGAGGTTAAATATGGCATTGTATCATTATCGAGCAGTTGATATTAATAATAAAAAAACAACTGGGATACGAAAGGCAGCAGATATCCGTGATTTGGGAAAAAAGTTAAAACTGCAGGATATGTTTCTTTTGAGCGGCATTCCTATAAGGGATGGAATAGGACAATATCACTTGCAATTAGTGGAGGTGGCTGATTTTTGTTTTCAAATATCTAGTATGTTATCCTCTGGAATTACAGCAAAGCAAAGCTTAGAAACATTAAGTGAAAGTAATTATAAGCCTCAATTACAAGAGTTATACAAGGATATGGTTTATCAAATGGAAAAAGGAAGTACCTTAGGGGAAACGATGCAATTCTTTGAAGTGAGTTTTCCAATTCTTGCTCAGAATATGTTTCTTGCTGGAGAAGAAAGTGGAAAGTTGGCTGAAATATCAGAAAAAATGGCTGATTATTACGAGAAAGAAAATAGACTAGTAAATAAAATTTTATCGGCTATGGCATATCCTGTCTTTCTTATGATGCTTAGCTTGATCGCGGTATTGTTTCTGTTCTTGATTATTTTACCTCAATTTTTTGAGATATTTAATGGAATAGGGTTAGAGCTTCCTTTTATAACAATATTGGTGATAGAAACAAGCCAATGGGTTAGTAATCATGTGGTTCACTTATTTGTGGGGGGAGGAATGGGCGTTGTTTTCTTATTTCGAATGTGGAGGACTAAACGTGGCAGGACCTTAGGGGATCAAGTACTTTTGAGATTACCATTGATATCTAATGTACTTCAGTTGATTTACTCAGCTAGATTTTCTAGAACATTGGGATTTTTGTATGAAAGTGGCCTATCTATGATTAAATCATTAGAAATTGCCAGCCAAGTACTAGGAAATCGTTATTTAGAAATTCAATTAAAATCAATGATTGCTAAGGTGGAATATGGAACACTACTTTCTAGTGCATTAAGTGATAGTAAGATTTTTCATAGCAAAATGGTTGGGATGGTTCGAACTGGAGAGGAATCTGGTCAATTGAGCCATGTATTACTTGAAGTTTCAAAAAGTTTAGACATAGAAGCAGAACAGAAGTTGGAAGTGCTAGTTCGCTTGATCGAGCCAGTATTATTATTAACAATGGCAATCATAATTGGCGGAATTATGCTTTCGGTATTTATACCACTTATGAATTTATATCAATCAGTTGGAATGATGTAACGGTAAAGAAAAATGATGAATAAAATTACAATATGTATCAATGATGATACCATTCAAGTATTGGTAAGAAAAAGAGAAGAATATAAGATAAAGAACCTTCAAATTCCAGTAGGGAGTTTGCAAAATGGAAAATTAATTAATCCAATTGCGATACAAGATCGATTGGTTGAAATGAAAAAAGAGATACATCCTTTTGACGGCACTGTGGATGTTTTGTTGAATGCAAGCTGTGTTCATATACGGAATCAGAGGGTTCCGAAGATGAATAGAAGTCAGTATGTTTCATTGATAAAACAAGATTATCCAGATGAAATATATTGTCAGCAAGGATATTTAGTAGACTATTATTTGAGAAAAACAGAAAAGGAAAATTGGTTGTTATCCTATGTTGTAGAAAAGGAAGTGTTACAACAGTATGTCCGATGTTTCAATGCTGGAGGGTTAAGAGTAAGAAAAATATCATCTTATGTGCAGAATGTTGTAGAATGGGTGGGGAATCAAAGTGACTTGAAAAATGAAACATTTGCTTTTTTAAATATGGAAGAGCAAGGAAATAAAATATCTATTTTTTCAAAAGGTAATTTAATATTTCATGGTTCATTTATACAAGAAAAATTAGAAAATAGATTTTCTTTAATTGAAATAAAAAGAGAGTTGTTTCAAATTGTGGATTATTTAAAAAATAAAGGGTGTTTAGAAATAGATACTTGTTATTGTTATGGCATGAAACATGAAGATCTAAAAGCATTGATTGAAGGGTGTGTAAAACAAGGAATTAAAATTAAGTCTTTGTTTGATGTATTGGAAATAGAGCAAATTTCTGCACTTCGATATCAGTTTTTATATAAAAGAAACAATATTAACTTTCTATATGCTAATAAAAAAGAAAACCATTTCTATAGGAAACGTGGAAAGACAAGAGTTGCAGCAGCAGTTATAATAAGTGCTATTTTCTTATTTGTAGGAATTAAAATTTCTACTGATTTTATTCGTATGGAAATGGAAATACAAAATAGACGAGAGTATATTGCGTATGCGAAGGATCATTCTATTGTGACAGAATTTGAAGAACTATCAACAGAGTTACAATACTATTCGGATTATTTAGAGGGAATTCAAAAGATAAGGGAGCAGGATAAAGAAGTGCCAAGTGAAGTGATTCGAATGGTATTGAATGCTGAAAAACAAGGTGTTAATTTGAATTCAGTAGAATTTGTGAAAGAAAATCAAAAGATAGTTGTGAAGGCATATACAACAAATAGTAGTAACATTAATAGATTCATGGAAAAAATCGAAAAGAATATTGTAGAAGGCTCCATTGAATATAAAGGATATAGTAGTGGTGTTGATGGAATTGACCGAAATCAATTTGAATTTACGATTCATTTAAAAGAAAATTTAGAATTAGATGATACAATGGAGAAATAAATTATGAAGTTTACAATAACAAAGAGAGAAAAGATCCTAATCCTAATCTGCTTATTTCTAATTATAGGAATATTGATTTCGGAAATAGTATGGAAGCCATTACTAGGTTATTATAATAATAAAGTAGAAGAGTATCAAATTGTAGAAGCAGAGGCAACTGTATTTCGTAATCAAGAGCAAAGAATGGTAAATATTCGAGAAATGAATGAAATGGCAAAACAAGAATATCTAGAGGCTAGTGGGATGTACCCTATTGATAGGGCTGGAAATAAAGCTAGTGATTTGATTGTAGAAATGGGTAATCAAAGTGGGGTAAAAATAGATTCTTTTGTAGTAGAGCAATTGGGGGAAGATTCATTGATAGAAATTTTTCATATCAATGTAAATTTAGTTGGGAAAATCAATGAAATAGATGCTTTTTTATCAGCTCTTTCTACATTGGATAATCTGTTTATTGAGTATTTAAATTTGGGAGAAAAAAAGGGAGAAAGTGATTATTACATTGGAGAAATTACAGTTGGTGTAATTTCAACAAAGAAAGTTGAAGGATATGAGTCAAAAGAACCTTGAGAAAATTTGGAAGGAAACAAATGGCG
This sequence comes from uncultured Lachnospiraceae bacterium, assembly GCA_964370595.1. GTDB lineage: Bacteria > Bacillota > Clostridia > Lachnospirales > Lachnospiraceae > Brotaphodocola. The sequence goes on along the minus strand of CAYJKD010000069.1, from coordinate 8,856 downwards.
CATCACTAATTTTTGTGTTGGGAATTATGCTTGTTTTACTGTTTTTTTGTAGTGGAGTATTAGTGCTTACAAAAACATCTTTAAATTATTCTGTGAAAAATGCAGAAAAAGAGCAAGGGGAAATTTATGGAGAAAGCATTCATAAAACCATTTTACATAGTTTGAATCAAAAAGAAGAACCGATGCAATCACTTATGGATATAAAGCATCTTAGTGGAGCAGTAGCAAAATCGTTATATGAAAATGTAACAGAGAGCTCTGTAAAAGAGCAAGATATTGTAATTCCAATTAAAATGGAAATGGATTTCATGGCGGATTATAAAGTGGAATTGATTGAGTTGCAAATGACAGTAGAAGTAGAAGCAGAAACTGTATGCACGATACGAACAAAAGGTCCAGTATATTTGGAGGTATTATTAAAAAGTGAGAAAAATTACTCTGTGACGGCAAGGGCTGAATACGAATTTGAAGGTGTGATTATTCAAGAAATAGAAGATGTACCATATTTGTTAAATCAAGGAACCTGGAGGATGGTTGGATATGAAACTGTTTCATGATACAAGAGGAGAGACAATGGTAGAATCGATGGTTAGCTTAGTGATTTTGTCAATGGTGCTCACGATTGTTGGAACTGTTTTAGCAGTTGCTTACCGTGTGTTTGATTCTACAAATGCCATGTATGAAGATAAGATAATGTGGAAAAATAAGATTGAAATGGAAAACTATGAGGATAATGTGAAATCTTCAATAAAGTTCATACTACAAAATGGCACAATCGTTGAAGTTCCCATTATTGCTACGGATGAAAAAGCACCGATTCAAGGATTTTATCCACGAAGAATAGAAGAGGAACCATTAATTGATGATATGGAAAGATAATAAGGGAATTTCTTTGATCGAATTATTAGTTGCGTTATTCTTGCTCAGCATAATAATGTTAAGCGCAACTAGCATTTTATTATCATCTGTAAAACAAATAAACCAAGGGAAAGAGTTAGTGGAACGTCCAATCATAATGGAAACCCTTGCAGATTTTATGATTGCACAGATAGAAGATGCAACGATGTTGACGCTTAGTGAAAATCAAATTGGAATTGTAAGTAGTGGAGTAGAGGTTAATATAGGGGTATCAGATCAGGGATATCTTTATGTGGGGAGTGAAGAAGAGTTAGTTTTTCCAAAAGAATTTTATGGAAATTTGACATGTAAATTTTATTTTGAAGATAAAGAAGGAAGTGAAATCACAGGAGTTTTTAAACAGGGAGATATATTAAAAGCCTATCTTAATATGCAGTTACTTGTTAATGAAGAGGTAAAAATGAACCAAGTTTATGGAATTAATCCGATTCTAATTAATCAGTAGGATTTGATATCCTATAAAAGCAAGACAGAAGGAAGAAAATCATGTATAATAGACGTATTGGTTTACAAAAAAGTCAGTGATCATTGTATAGGAGGATGTGAAAATATGTTACATGCAAAGCCAACTAAAAATTTACTTGGAATAACGATAGAAGGAGATTATAATGATTTTAATCAATTAGTAGATAGTATTTATCGAATCACTGGATTAGATGAGAATTTCGATGATTCCTACTATGGAGTGAAAATGCGTTTACTGGGTGTTTGCTATGAAATACGACATGGATTTATGGGAGACCGAGGGGTTTTTATGAAAAAAAACGGAATGCGTGATGAAATTATGAAATATCTAGGTATTATTACACCAAAGGAAAATGTATATTTTAGTACAGAGATTTTTTTTCCAGAAGCAATTTTTATAGCATGTGCAGTTCCGCAAATGAGCAAATGTGCGATTAGCAATTATGGAAAAAAAGGTCAGTGGGGTGGTATGGTGCGAACAACCCTTCCTCTAGAAGATTATTTGAGAGATAAAGCGAATTTAGATGTGCTCTGTTCTGCAATATGGCAAGCATTAGGTGAAGCAATTGGAGAAGATGGCATGGAATCGATTGTGCGGTCCTTATTTCGAAACACAGAAGAGTATGCTGATTATGTAACACACTATATTGACCGATGTAATGTAGAACTTTGCAAATGTGAAGTGGAAAAACGAAAAGATAAAATAAAGAATATTACAAAAAGAATTATGAAAAAAAATCAAACATATATAAAGTTAGAAAAAGATTTAAATTATTGGGCAAAAGAGATGAAAGTAAGTGTATATGATTTAAAGGATCCTAAAGTGGAATATCCAGAAGGATTAGAATGGTAGAGTGAAAAGATTCATTTGGAAGAAAGGGGCGGATTTATCCTTTACTAACTCGGAGTAAAGGATAAATCTAAGCCCTTCTTTTAATGCTATTTTCTCCCATGCAAGGGTATTCATTGCATAGGTATGCTCATTTCCCTTAATAGGTCGAATGCTGTATAATATATGCATACAGAATAAATATAGCAATTGAAATGAATGTGTAGATAGCAACTGCATTATTTACAATTGCAACAGTATCTTCGTCGGCTACATCGCTTACAATCAGAGGTAAGGTAAAGAGTGGTGGCAATAATAAGAATGCAGTATATGAGATATCTAGCCATTGCTGTCTTGGTATCAATTGATCAATTAGCAGTAATTTTATTGCAAATCCGATTGAAATGTTTGAAAGAAGACGTACAAGTATCAATTTCCATGCTTCTTTGACATGTTTAGGTTCGATGTGAATTCCATGCCCAATGGATAGTAAAATTAGTGGTGTGGATATTTGAGAGATCAAATTTATGGTATCTATGAGACCGTCCCAAATAGGTCTATTGATATTTGCAGTGTGGAAACCGCTGATATTTAGTAGTACAGCAACAGCAATACTAATCAATAGTGGTGTTTTTAAAATCTGCAAAAGGTTACTGAGAGAGAAGCGTTGACCTTGAAAAGTTAGTCGGAACATGATGTAGTAAAAAGTCCAGGTAAAGACTTCATGCGCTAGACCGATGATGGAAAAGTAAAGGAGGTTCTCTTCTCCGAATATGATTATAAATAAGGATAATCCAACTAATCCAAAGGCATATCCTGTAGAGATATAAGGATTGTATGGGGATTTTAAAATAGGAATTTTGCCTAATAAGGCACCAAATCCCATAAGTGCGAATAGCAACACAAAGCTACATCCCAGTAGAATGAGATATTCTGCTTTCAATTCCATATCAATAAAGGTTTTAAATAATACAGAAGGTAGGCCGATGGTAAGAATCAGCTTTTTGATCTGTGCCATTCCTACTTCTGAGATGATGTTTTTTCGGCGAAACCAAGAACCTAGTGTTATTAATATGATAACAGGCAATACTTTTCCAATCATTGCAACCATAATATGAGAGACTCCTATCTTTTTCAAATTTTGCTCTTAACATTGTACTACATTTTTTACTATTAAGCGAGGGAATAATTGAATGTGGAACCATATCTGCATAGGCAATACGACTCTAATAAAAGTAAAAGTAATAAGCGAATTATTGTAAACGAAAAAAAAATAAAAAATTTTAAAAAAGTACTTGCAAAGAAAAACAAAATATGTTAATATACTCTAGTGCTTGAGAGAACAACTCACAAGCATAGGTAGTGGGCTATCGCCAAGCGGTAAGGCACAGGACTTTGACTCCTGCATTCGTTGGTTCGAATCCAACTAGCCCAGTTTAATCTGGGCGTGTAGCTCAGTCGGTAGAGCACCTGACTTTTAATCAGGTTGTCCGGGGTTCGAACCCCCGCACGCTCATAATAAAAAGACTATTGTAAAGCAGAACATCTGCAGTGCGATAGTCTTTTTATTTTGCATTAATGTATAAATAATTGAAAAAAAGATTGATAAAAAAATATCAATGTGAGATAATGAGAAGGTATAAATAGTAATAGAAAAAAGGAGATTATTATGAGAGTTACAATTTGTATTGGAAGCGCCTGTCATTTGAAAGGGTCAAGAGAAATCGTACAAAGATTACAAGCATTGGTAGCAGAGAATAACTTAGCGGATCAAGTGGATTTGAATGGATCATTTTGTAGTGGAAATTGCGTAAATGGTGTCTGTGTAACGATTGATGATACGCATTTTTCTTTAAGTCCAGATCAGACGGATGAATTCTTTGAAACAGAGATCAAAGGGAGGTTGTAATTATGGCAATCATTGATTTTAACACAACAAAATGTCGCCATTGCTATAAATGTGTTAGAAATTGTGAAGTGAAAGCCATTATGGTAAAAGATGGACGCGCAGAGATTATGTCAGAACATTGTATACTGTGTGGAAAGTGTTTGCAAATCTGTCCTCAATCTGCTAAAACGTTGAATAGTGATTTAGCTATGGTAAAAGGTTTTTTAAAAAGAGGCGAAAAGGTTGTGGTATCCATTGCTCCATCCTATCAAGGACTGCTAGAATTTCAAACAACAGGGCAAGTGCGAAGTGCTTTGAAAAAGTTAGGATTTTATGATGTATTAGAAACTGCACAGGGTGCGGCAATGGTTACATATGAATATACAAAACTTTTACAGGAACATAAAATGAAAAACATCATTACTACTTGTTGCCCAAGTGTAAATGAACTGATTGAGAAATACTTTCCTGAAATTATTGGATTTTTAACGCCGATTCCTTCCCCGATGATTGCACATGGTAGATTGATAAAAAAAGAATTGGGTAGTGATATAAAAGTAATATTTTTAGGCCCATGTATTGCTAAAAAACGAGAAGCAAATGATGAGCGGGATCGTGGTGCAATTGATGGTGTATTGAATTTTGAAGAGGTAAAGCAGTGGTTGCAAGAGGAAATGATTGCAATTGAAAATTGTGAAGATGAGCCTTTTGATCGAAATCGGTCTATGGTAAATCAGCTTTATCCAGTAACGAATGGAATTGTCAATTCTGTTCTTGCTACAAGGAATCAAAAAGATGCTTATCGCAAGTTTTATGTACATGGCGAAAAAAATTGTATTGATTTGTGTAAGAGCATGATTCGTGGAGAGATTGAAAATTGTTTTATTGAAATGAATATGTGTTCTGGTGGGTGTATTAAAGGACCGACCGTTCAAGATGAAGCTATATCTAGATTTAAAGTGAAGTTAGATATGGAAGAAGAAATAGAAAAAATACCAGTGGAATCATGTGTAGTTGAAAAAATGTTAGAAAATATTCAAATGAAAAAAACATTTTACCTTCGCTCTCCAAAAGACCCAATTCCAACAGAAGCAGAGATTGTTGAAATTTTAACAAAAACAGGAAAATATGGGAAAGAAAATGAATTAAATTGTGGCGCATGTGGGTATCAAAGCTGTAGAGAAAAAGCTGTAGCAGTATTTCAAAAGAAAGCAGAACTTAATATGTGTATTCCATTTATGTATGAAAAATCGGAATCGCTTTCTAATTTGGTTTTAGAAACTTCTCCTAATATGGTATTGATTGTAGATCGCGACTTGAAAATAATTGAATATTCAGCAGCTGGAATTAAATATTTTGGAAAAACTAGAATGCAAGCATTAGATATGTATTTATATGAGTTAATTGACCCTACAGATGTGGAATGGGTACTGAAAAATCATCAAAGCATACATGGTAAAAAAGTAAGATATCCAGAGTATGGCATTTCGACGTTACAAAATATTGTCTATATTGAAAAAGAAGATGCTGTATTAGCAACGTTGATCGATATTTCGAGAGAAGAAGAACAAGCAAGAGAAGATTATGATAAAAAGTTAGAAACGATAGAATTAGCGCAAAAAGTTATTCACAAACAGATGATGGTTGCACAGGAAATAGCAGGGCTTCTTGGTGAAACAACGGCAGAAACAAAAACTACATTAACAAAATTATGTCGCTCGCTATTAGAAGATAGCAATGAAGGTGGTGGATGATAAATGCATGTAATGATAGATGTCGCGTATAAAAGCTTAAATAAATACTCAGAAGTGCTATGTGGAGATAAGGTTGAAATATTAAAAACAGATGATTCTGATATTATGATTTTAGCAGATGGTATGGGAAGTGGAGTTAAAGCAAATATTTTAGCAACTATGACATCAAAAATTTTAGGTACGATGTTTCTAAATGGAGCAACATTAGAAGAGTGTGTGGAAACCATTGTGCAGACACTACCAATTTGTCAAGTGAGGCAGGTTGCCTATGCTACTTTTAGTATATTACAAATATTTCATAACGGAGATGGCTATTTAGTGGAGTTTGATAACCCCAGTTGTATTTTTCTTCGAGATGGAAAGGTAATGCCAATTCCTCTTAATGTAAAAGAAATTGAAGGGAAAAAAATTAATGAATTTCGTTTTCAAGCTAAGGTTGGAGATGCTCTTGTTTTGATGAGTGACGGAACGATTCATGCAGGCGTTGGAAGTTTGTTGAATTTTGGTTGGCTTTGGGAAGATGTTGCCAAGTACGCTCAAAATCAATACACAAAAGGAATTACTGCAATGCGATTGGCAACAGCGATTTCACAAGCATGTAACGAGCTTTATGAATATAAACCTGGAGATGATACAACGGTTGCATGTATGAAAATTATACCGGCTAAGCCAATTCGGCTAATGACTGGACCAGCAAAAAATCCAGAAGAAGATACGAAGATGGTAAAAGATTTTATGAAAACGGATGAAAAAATTAAGTATGTTGTATGTGGAGGCACTAGCGCGACTGTTGTAGCCAGAGAATTACAGCGAAAATTGGATGTTTCTCTTGATTACGAAGATTCTCAAATCCCACCAATTGCTTATATTGAAGGAATTGATCTTGTTACGGAAGGGGTTTTGACATTGAATCGCGTGCTGCAACTATTAAAGCAATACGACGATAATGATAGTATAACAGAAAAATTTTTCCTAGAATTAGATAAGAAAAATGGAGCATCCATGGTAGCAAAAATGATTATTGAAGATTGTACTGAATTACATTTGTATGTAGGAAAAGCGATTAATATTGCATATCAAAATCCAGATTTACCTTTTGATTTGGGAATACGACAAAATTTGATTGATCAGTTAAAACAAATTATTGAAAAATTAGGAAAAAAAGTGATGATAACTTATTATTAAATGGAAGGAAAATAAAATGATAACCAATGATGCTACAATTTTACAAGTGAAACATAAAGTACTACTTGAAGTGGCGAAAATGGCTTGGGATGGTCAATTGGATATAAGGAGAGGGGAAATACCCTATCAGATGATTCCAGGATCACAAGCAGAATTTCGTTGCTGTGTTTACAAAGAAAGAGAAGTGATTCGCCAACGAGTACGGCTTGCTGAAGGAAAATGTCCCACAGATGGAAAAGATACAAGGAATATTGTTCAAGTGATTAACTCTGCTTGTGAGGGATGTCCGATTGCTCGTTTTACAGTAACAGATAATTGTCAAAAATGTATGGGAAAAGCATGCCAACAATCTTGTAAGTTTGGCGCAATTACCATGGGGCGTGATCGGGCATATATTGATCCTAATACATGTAAGCAATGTGGAAAATGTGTAACTGCCTGCCCATACAATGCAATTGCAGATATAACGAGACCATGTAAAAAAGGATGTCCAGTAGATGCGATTACAATGGATGAATATGGGATTGTAGTAATTGACGAAGATAAATGTATCCAGTGTGGGTTTTGCGTTCACAGTTGCCCTTTTGGCGCAATTGATGCAAAAACATTTATGGTAGATGTAATTAAGATGATTCGAGCAGGAAAAAAAGTAGTAGCAATGGTAGCGCCTGCAGCAGAAGGTCAATTTGGCGAAGCGATTACTATGGCTAGTTGGAAGCAGGCATTGATTCAATTAGGATTTGATACCATGATTGAAGTGGCATTGGGTGGAGATATGACAGCAGCATATGAAGCGGAAGAGTGGGCAGAGAGTTACAAAGAAGGTAAGAAAAAAACAACTTCTTGTTGTCCGGCATTTGTTAATATGGTAAAACAACATTATCCTCAGTTGATAGAGAATTTATCCACAACAGTTTCTCCTATGTGTGGTGTTTCACGTATGATAAAGGCAGAGGATCCACAAGCTATTACCGTATTTATCGGTCCATGTATTGCAAAAAAAAGTGAAACACTAGATTTGAATTATCCAGGAAATGCAGACTATGCAATGACATTTGATGAAATTATTGCGATGATGAGTGCAAAGGGTGTTGTTTTGGAGCCTGCAGAGGAACCATACCAAGAAGGTTCTGTTTTTGGAAAGCGTTTTGCAAATTCAGGTGGAGTTACAGCTGCAGTATTGGAATATTTTGAAGAAATGGAAGAAACCATTGAACCCACTGTGATGAAGTGTAATGGTGCAGCAGAATGTAAGAAAGCATTGCTTTTAATGAAGGTAGGAAAGTTACCAGCTGATTTTATAGAAGGAATGGCTTGTATTGGAGGCTGTGTTGGAGGACCTGGTAAGCAAAAAACTGAATTAGAAGCGAAAAGGGCAAGGGAAGCATTACTTGCAAAAGCAGATGATCGGTTGATTGGAAGTAATCTCAAGGACTATGAAATGGATAAATTTTCTATGCATCGTCATTAAGACAAGTAATTAAAAAGGAGTTATTGCATGGTAGATGAATAAACAATCTATATACAATAACTCCTTTTGTTTTATAGGATAAATATCCTATTTAATTTCTTATTGTCAAATTAGTTTACACTTCTCTTAACATAAGAGGTATGTAGTAATTTGTGAGATTTATGTCCGCCTGGCTCACCTAGATAAGTTTCATATAACTCAACAATAGCTGGATTTTCATGAGACTTACGCATTGTGTTAGCAGTGTCAAGGTCATATAATACCTTAGCGCGTTCTGCACGGATATCAACGGTATTTCTAACATATCCTGGTTGTTGAGGTTGTCCACCACCGTTTACACATCCAC
>CAYJKD010000068.1:6410-12580 GCA_964370595.1 uncultured Lachnospiraceae bacterium | reverse complement strand
GCTTTTTTTAATATATTACTCATCGTATTTCCTTTCTCGCTCCGCATTTGTATTATAGTTATTTTTTCTTAACTATTTGCACTTAATTATTTTAACTTAACTAATCACATGTGTCAAGTATTATCTTTCGATAGTTTATTTCTATTTAGAGATTACAAAAAAACACCAAAACTCATTATTTGTTCTGATGTTCTTTCCGTATCTCTCTATTCCATATATCCACCTTTCATTGGTGATACTGCATGTTCTGAAAAAATTTTCACCACTCCTATACTATATTTTTGTTCTTTTATCTTAACACAAGAGGCTCGCTCTTTTAAAATCTTTTCTATCTCCTCTGTCGATTTTTCAACTCCATTCGTTCCGACAATCGCTAGAATGCGTTCCTTTATATCAAGCATAATAAGATCATTTTCCATAACAAGTGCAATAGGTCCACCATCTGCAGCTTCTGGAGAAACATGACCAATCACTGGTCCTCTACTTGCACCAGAAAAACGGCCATCTGTAATCAACGCAATTGTTTTGCCTAGTTCAGGGTCAGATGCAATTGCTTCTGTTGTATAAAACATTTCAGGCATTCCACTTCCCTTTGGACCTTCATAGCGAACAATAACTGCGTCTCCTGGTTTAATCAATTTGTTTAGTATTGCATTTTTTGCATCTTCTTCGCAATCAAAAGGTCTCGCTTTTAACACCGCTTTTAACATTTCTTTTGGCACCGCACTATGTTTTACTACGGCGCCTTCAGGTGCAAGGTTTCCTTTCAAAATTCTAATTGTACCATTTCGGCCTATCGGTTCCTCAAAAGTTTTTATGATATCGCTTCGTATTAGCCCAATCCGTTTTAAATGCTCATCACATTTATTATAAAAATCAGAGTTTTTAATATCTTCAAGATTTTCCCCTAAGGATTTACCTGTAACCGTTACAGCATCCAGATGCAAACGACCTTTTAGCTCTTCCATAATTCTTGGTACTCCTCCAGCATAATAAAAAAACTGTGCCGGCCACTTACCAGAAGGCCTAACATTTAATAAATAATGTGCATTTCTATGCATTTTATCAATGGTATCACTATCGATTATAATCCCAAATTCCTTTGCAATCGCAGGTATATGAAGCAATGCGTTGGTTGAACCTGAAATAGCAGCATGAACCATAATTGCATTTTCAAAGGATTTTGCGGTTATCATATCTCGAGGCTTTAAATCCTGTTTCCCAAGATCTAATATTTTTTTCCCAACCAGATTACATACATCATTTAAATCATTGCAAGTTGCAGGCATAAGTGCTGTACCAGGCAACATAAGCCCCAGTGCTTCTCCCATAATTTGCATAGAAGATGCTGTGCCCATAAATGAGCAGGCACCACAAGACGGGCAGGCGTTATGCTTGTAATACGTAAGCTTTTCTTCTGTAATTTCTCCTCTTTTAGCCATTGCATCATACATTCCAATTTGTTCTAAGGTCAATAAATCCGGACCTGCATCCATAACACCACCTGTTATCAAAATAGATGGTGTATTTATTCTACCAATTGCCATCAAATGAGCTGGTATTGCTTTATCACAACTAGAGATGAATACTGCACCATCAAATGGAGTTGCATTATGGTGTATTTCAATCATATTGCAAATCATATCTCTTGATACCAAAGAATAATTACCACCATCATGACCTTGACTCATTCCGTCACAGATATCCGTGGTAAAATACCTTGCTGCCTTCCCTCCGTTTTGATTAATGCTATCTCGTGTAATATTTGTAAATTCTAATAAGTGAGCACTACCTGGATGGCTATCTCCAAATGTACTTTCTATCATAATTTGAGGTTTCGATAAATCACTCACACTCCAACCCATTCCCATTTTCAAAGAATCCATTTCTGGAGCTATTTTTCTTATTTCTTGACTTCGCATCTTCTACTCTCCTCTGTTACATTCATCAGTTCCATTTATTTTCTATCTGCATTATAGAGGTTTTATTCGCATAGCGTCAAGTGGAATTCAAAACCTATACCTCTATATTACACTTTAGCCATGTAGTAAAAGCAACATAGCTGAATTATTATATATCTATCAAAAAAAAAACAAAATCTTAGTATAATACAGCAAGTACTTTATGTTATAATCCCCTTATGTGCCTTTACATAGGCAAATGTTTAAAAGATAAGTGGAAAGGATGGTATTAAAATGAATCGATTTGGAGTTCAGCTTTACTCATACACAAAAGATTGTGAATTAGGATTTTTCGAAAGAATTAAAACAAGTGGGGATATTGGTTATTCATTGGTTGAATTAGCTGGAGGATATGATGATCTTACTGCTGAATCTGTAAAACAAGCTTTAGATAATGCACACGTACAAGCACTTACTGCTCATGTTCCTTTAGAAAAACTAGAAGATCAATTAGAATTCATGGTAACAATCGGAGTAAAATATATGATTGTACCTATGGTTCACTTTAGCACAAAGGAAGAAGCAAAAGTACTTGCTTCTGAACTAAATGAATTTGGAAAAAAAGCGATTAAACATGGGATTAAAGTTGGATATCATAATCATACCTATGAATTTGCAATGGATGAAGGAAAATACCTTTTAGACTGGTTATTTGAATATACAGATCCAAATACAGTTGTGTTTGAATTGGACTGTGGTTGGACAAGTGCTGCTGGTGTAGATCCAGTTTCTTATATCAATGCACATAAAGGTAGAATTGCAGCGATCCACATCAAAGAAAATGCTGAAGCAATCGGTCCAGATACTCCTATTTCTCGTAACATTGACAAAGAGTTACATCCTAATGAAGATCCTACTCGACGTGAACAAAAAGAAAGAATCAATGTAAAGCAAGGAGAAGGAATGGTTGACTGGAAGGCTGTAAAGGCTGCTGCAGATGCTCAATATGAGGATGATATCATCTATATTGTAGAGCGAGAGGTCAGCTATGATCAAGAAAAAGACCGTGTGAAATGCTTAAAAGAAGATGCACTTTGGGTAAAAGAAAATTTATAATACCAAATTTTTCTCACAGTTATCGTTTCTTTTAAAAAACATTCCTTTTAATCACAACATGAAAGGATCCATCGAGAAATAGGATAAATCAACCTATTTTTTAACACAAAATACCTAGTATTTATCAACGAATTATGATAATTCGAAGATTGCTACTAGGTATTTTCACTTCTGCCATATGTTCAATTTTTATACTTTTCTAACTTTACAACTACTATGATTGCATATATTCGATTGTTTTATATGTTTCATCTCTTGCAGAATTCTCTCATACTCTGTAGAGATTTTATGATATACTTGTTCAACCGGTTTTGAAATTTCATCTAGCATTTCTTGTAATTCCATATTATTATATACGACTAAGTTTACTAATTTAGAATCAAGTTGGTTTTTTTCAGCCATGTCTTTTAATATCAAAACTGTTTTTTCCCAATCATAGTTGCCTTTATAGCTTCTTTTACTTATTAGTGCACTCGTAATATCGGCAATAGCTACAATTCGCATTTCAGTAGTCAAGTCCTCTGCCCATAGACCCTTGGGGTAACCGCTACCATCAAGTTTTTCATGATGATTTGCAGCACAATCAATGATATCTTGGTCAAATAAACCATCTAATATTTCTTCTGTATAAGAAGCATGAGTACGCATAATCTTCATTTTATCCGTATCTAATTTCCCTTTAAATTCTAATATAGATTCTGGAATAGCAATTTTACCAACATCATGTAATAATGCACTGTAGTATAATTTTTCAAGTGTTACTTCTGGTAAATTTAACTTTTTACCCAAAAACACACTAATGGTAGTTGTATTTACAGAATGGAGCATCGTTACAGGGCTTTTGAATTCCATAGAATAAATTACCATCTTTAAATACTTGGCTAAGTCATCCGATGTTAACTCGAGTAGATTAACCATATTGTTTGACCACTCTTTTGCATCTGCATTAAAATGATTTTCTATTAGCTTCTTCTCATCAAGGGCCTTCTTAAACGCTCTCATATACTTTACATCTATATGGTTAGTTTTTGATAAATTATAATATATTTTTTCAAAGGAATTTGTTTTCAAATAACCCATGTCTATTTTGTCCGCAAGGTTAATCAGTTGAGCATATGCAGTGACTACTGGGTCAACTTCTGACAATAACGTAATTGGTGTGTGATGATATAATACTGCTTCACAATGGTCTGTTATTGATGTTAAATATTTAAGGAAAAGATATCCGTATACAGAATGTTCCTCTGCATCACTCCCCTCAAACCTTAACAAATTATTGATATCTTCTGTCTTATATGCTCCAATATCATGAAATATACTCATAAGATATAGTGTTGATGGATTTAATCGAATGGTATCATCAAGTTCTCCCATCACTTTAGATGCAATATAAGCAACACGTTCTCCATGATCAATAAGCCTTTCATCAAAAAAACGCAAAGCTTTCGAACATAAGAGTACAATTTTATTTCCACAATTAAAAGCTGACATAATATATTATTCCTTATCCAAACTTAATTTCACAATTAGAATGTGTGATTCCATAACATAATTGTACCACAAGCATCCATTTAGTGTAAACCATCATTCCTATCAGGTTCATATTTTTCGATACTTCCCTTACAATTACTTTTTGCTCTATACATTGCTTTATCTGCAAAATTAAGACACTCTTGAAGTGATTGATTCTGTTTTGGAAAGAGAGCATATCCGATAGAAACACTAACCTTATGATCTGTATCTGTCGGTGTTTTAATATAGGTATTTTCAAACATCTCTTTCATCTGTTCTAACTGAAGTTCCAATTGTTCATAATCATCAGCACCATAAAGAATCAAAGAAAATTCATCTCCACTAAGGCGAGAACATATCTTAGGGATATGTTTACAGCGATGTAGCACATTTGCCGCCGCACATATAAATTTATCCCCTGTTTCATGACCCCAAGTATCGTTAACATACTTTAGATTATCTAAATCTATCATTAGAATGATTCCTTTTTTGATTCGATCTGGATGTTTAGAAAGAATTTCTATTTGCTCAAAAAATGCGCGTTTTCCATAAAGTCCTGTGAGAAAATCCAAATCTCGTTCTTTTTTTATTTTATTCTTTTCATTGATTTCATCAGTAGAATCTACTATAATCCCCCAATCACTTTCACCATCTTGATAGCGCACAATTTTTAAGAAACGATTTTCTGTTGCTGAAGAAAGGATATATACATGGTTCTCACTTTGGTAAGGATGAGACATAATATCTTCTATATATGCTAGGAAATTTATAGGAGATGCTAATTCTTGTTTCAGCCTATCATTACTGATTTGTAGAATTTCTGCTAATTTTCCATTTACAATAACTGTATCTACCTTACATTCATACATCGCAATTGGGAAATTAATATATTCAAATATAGTAGAAAATTTTCGAGACGATTCAACCACTCGTTTTACCATAAAGTTTACATTATTACTAAGAGATTCAAATTCAGGTAAACCCGCTACCTGCATTTCATATTCTAAATTACCTCTTGCAATCAATTCCATTCCTTTTTCAAACTCTAAAAATCCGTGAAGAACTACCCTATCTAAAAGAATATATATTAGTATAATAACTATGGTCGCTACTACTAATGAAATAACAATAAGAATTCCAATACTCACAAGCGTAGAATCATAAACGGATGTACTGTTTTGGAAATATCCAATGTAAATACTATCTGACTGCTGTTCTAGTAAAACATGTCCATGTTTGCCTTCAATCCGAATATTTTTAGTTATCCCTATGTCTTCTGTATGAAAGTCTGTTAGACCCAGTTCATTTAAACTATATCCATTAATCGATTGATTTGTACTACTAATGACTTCTCCAGTTGTAGCATTTACCGCAAAAAATATCGTGTTTGCGGAATGAGTAAGTCGTGAGAAAATAAAAGAGAGTTCTGTAGCTTCCATAGCTTCTAGAAGCCGTAATGGCTCGATTCCTATTTGAACAATATGTTGTTTGTCTTCACTCCAAACTGCTACATATTGCATCTCTTTGTTTTCTGCAGTATTTGGTGTCACATCCTGAGCAAGTTCTAAGTCATAATCCTCAAGTAAAGGACTAAAAAATTGCATTTGCTCTCCAGATTCCATAGAAAATCCATAATAATCT
>CAYJKD010000068.1:0-6400 GCA_964370595.1 uncultured Lachnospiraceae bacterium | reverse complement strand
TAACAATGATGCAATATGCTCTAACTGATTAATATCATAGATAATATCTTGATTATATTGTATCATATATGCAACAGCTTTCGCTCGAATTAAAAAATCTGATTTCAATTCTTCTTGCACCTGACGAGCTTCCTCATCATTATTAGCCAAAATCACTTCAATCTGTTGAATTTGTTCATCTGCTTCCTTGTGAAACTTTATATAAGCTGTATGAAGCATAGCATATGCACCGATTGATAGGATGATTCCTGTAAAAACAAGTACTAGAACTATGAGCCTTATCACAATATATTTCTTCACTTTATTTCATTCACCTCTTTTATCTCATAGTATATTTCATATTTTAAATGTAACACAAAAATCATATATTGGTCAAGCAATATAGCCTACTATACCTATACCGAATAAGCAAGTTCGTTACTGTTCAAACGGTGCATTCATAAATGGGCAAAGATACTAAATTATTTATAAAATACAAAAAGATGAACGTTGGAGGTTCATCTTTTCTGTAAGTTATTTACTTTTTTTAATTCTTTCATAACATGTATTCCATAGACTTACAAAAGGCCCTAATCCACATACACACATCACAGTACCGATTCCAATATGGCAATCGGTTATTTCATATATACCTAAAAACCAAGGGATTAAAGCAAGTGCAATGCAACTTGCATCTGTTACCATTCGATTTAAGAAATATGGTGTCGGCAAAGCTTCTGTTATTCCAAGAGATAAAAAATCAAAAGGAGCTACGCCACTATTTGCTTTTTGGTAAAGGGAAATCCCAAGAGCGATTGCAAAAATTGCTGCCATCATAATTACAATCTGTATTACAAATGTGTGGCTACCTTCTTGTCCAATCAACATTTCAATGATAGGAATGCTATATTGTACAACATACCCTAGTAAAAACATATTAATGATTGTTCCAATTCCAATATATTTTCTTCCCCATATCAATTGAAATATGATTAGAATAATATTTACAAGAATTTGAAATCCACCAAGATCAAAAGGGGTAATTCTTGAAACTGACATGGTCATCGCCGAAAATGCATCATTTCCCATATCAGATACCCTTAAAATTGCAATTCCTAATGCAATAATAATATTCCCTAGTAAAGAAAGGATTAAAGGTGTGTTCTTTTTTATTAACATTTGCATTTCTCCTTCATATGTTATTTACTACGTTTGTATTCCATATATTTGGATCACTATCGAATGGTATTATACTATACATCAGCAAAAAAAGCCATCAAACAAATTGGTGACTTTTTTTATTTCTAAATTCTAGTTACTGTTAAATTTTATTTTCATTTTCTATCATCGTCTGTTATTCGATAATTTAAATACAATACTTGCCTTCCATTGATTCAAAATCAATGGTATATAATTCATTTGTATTCATTGTAATCCCAATCCTTCCAAATGAGCCACACTTACTATCATCTTCAAAATCGATTTCTGCAATTGGAAATAATTCTTCTTCTAACCATTCTGCTCCATCTTTTCTCGTTAATATTCCAGTAACCATCACACATGGTAAATTTTCGTAATAATTTTCTCGAGTACTTGTATTATATAAAACATGGCTGTGTGTTGTAATTGGATGCAAATCACTTCGTCTTTCTTTTTGAACCCCATCCCACCCATAGTAGTTGATCAGTGCAATCTGTCCATAGTTTGACTTTACAATCTGTGCAATTCCCATTCCACATTTACTAATTTTAGTTGAAAAAGAAATCCTTTCACAATCAGGCATACTGTAACTCCCTAATGTCAATGTATATGGTTTATCTGGAATCTGAATTCGATCAACTCGAATCATTCCATATGGAACAACAAAATCTGCTAGTGCGATAGATGCTTTATTTTGAAATGTTGATTCAAAATCAAAATACTGTTTTCGATATAAAACACCATCTTTTGTTCCACAATACATGATAATATTTGGAATGAAAATTTGATTGTTTTGGTTATTTGTCAAGCAATATTGCATTGCTTCTATCCCTTTATTGGAAAAGTCTTCCCAGGGAAATTGGCTATTAAATGATACTCTACAATATGCATTTCGTGATTTATGATTTACATCCATCAAAACTTTCCCTGTTCTAATTTCAGTAATTCCTGATTCTAGGTGATTATCTATTATAATTGCTGGCCCAGATAATTCTGTAGATTTAACAAAACATTTTTTTTCCTTGTGCTCCCAAATTCCATTTGATTCAGTTTCACTCCAAAATGGATGTTCCTCTGATAATGTTAAGCATAAAAATGGATTGGCCATCCAAAATGGACTTGCTGCACAACTGTAAGGTTGTACCAGTGGTTTAAAAGGACCATAAAATCCTAAACACGGAACTCCATTACAAAAACACTCTTCTTTTGTTATAAATTGTAGAAGTGTGCCTGAAGCAATTCTACGTGAATGCCCTCCTACGACAGTAGGATTTTTTAATAGGTAGTTAGAAGCAAGTGGTGCTGCTACTGCATTTCGATATATCCCACTTCTTCCCCACATGAGGACTTGCGCATCCTTATCAAACATTAGAGGATATGTTTTCACTAATTCATTGGCATATTCTTCTATTTTATTTGCAATTTTAGGTAATTTTTCATATCCATACCACTGATTCCAAAATGCACCATATACATGAAATGCCCATGGACAATAGTAATCAAATAAATGTCCATCTCGATACCATCCATCTCCTGCATAATATCCGATAATTGCAGCACTGTGATCGATCATACAACCATGATCAATGGAATACCCTTCCCGATCTAGGAATGCTAGTATTAGCATATTAAACAATCTCCAGTTATGATGTCCGGTACGACTATGTCCGAATTCTGATAAATAATCTGCAATCCTATCTTTTTCTTCTTGTGTGTAGGTATCCCAAATAACTGCTCTACACATCGTCAATCCAATCACAAGAGAAGCGCATTCACAAGTATGTTGAAATGCAATCTCTCCTTCTAGTGCTTCTGGTTCAATCTCATGAAGTCGTAGTAAATAACTATTAGTACCTTTCGTTACTGATTGCAAAATTTGCTTTTTATAATAATGCCTTAACGAATACCCACAAACCTCAGCATGTGAAACATTATATAAGTAGGGGGCAGCAACAAGGAATGTTCTTGCTAATCCTTCAAATCGTTCCGCAGCGATTCGCCATTTTGGACCATTCTCCCTCGGATAACTAATCTCCCACTCATTCCTTGGCATAAGTATTGGTTCATCCATAGATTTCACATGTCTAAATACACCCTCTAGTAAAAATTCACATACTTCCAGCCAATGATTTCGAGTCATTCCTGTATATGGGCTTAAATTATAATCAGGATTTAAAACACTAAATTTCATTGTGACCTAACCTCCTCAAATCCATAGTTTTCGTGTAACTAGTTTCCCCATTTAAATGGATCATGGGTTATCTCTAAATAATGTTTTAATCGATTTTTAATGGATACAATCTTTTCTTCCTTACATCCTGCCCCGATCACTTTAGGATTTAATTGATATGGGTCCGTCTCATCATCATAATAATATTCCACTTGCTGTTCTTCTGGGTCATAGCCATTATAAACAACATAAGTTTCTGTTTTTGTTTTAACTCCTCTCCAACCGTAAGATTTATGTGCTAATCCTTTTTTTTCAAATTTTGATACCATTTCTTTCATCCCAGGATAAGAACAAATAAACATATCCGTTGGTGCCATATCATCTGTACCAAAAATACTATTCATATGATTATAACCTTGGCATGTTTCTGGAATATCCGCTCCCATAATTCCTAATAGTGTTGGCATATGATCTGGACTAGAGAATATTACATCACTCTTTTTCGGTGAAATTACATTTTTTTGCCTTATCATGAGTGGAATATGAATGGACTCTTCGTACCAAACATTTTTTTGCATTAATCCTTGAGAACCAAGCATTTCTCCATGGTCTGCAGATAGTACTACAATGGTATTTTCTTCCATTTCATTCTCTTTTAAATAATCAAGCAATCGACCAAATTGCTCATCAACTCCATAGACTGCTGCGAAATACTGTTTTGATTTTTTCTCCAAATCTTCTGTTCTTAGTTCTTTTGGAACATTATCACGATATACCATCTCCATATCTTTAAACTTATCATAATACCGATCTGGAACTAACTCATATGGTAAATGGGGGGGATTATAGGATAAAAATAGTACAAAGGGATCTTCTTTTGACTGTTGGATATATTCAATTGCCTTATCTGTTTCAAACTCAACAGACCACTTGTTAGGAAATATCTTTTCACAAGTATCTGTCCAATAGTGAGGATTTAAATGCTGATCATTTGCACCATAGGATAACCAATAATCAAATCCTTGTCTGCGTTCACCTGGTGGTGTATAAGCATCCCAGTTACTTGCACCAGATTTTGGATTTTTTTCAAAATTTTGTTCTGATGAATCTAGGTGCCATTTTCCAATATATCCTGTTTGGTATCCATTTTCTTTCAAAACATTAGCAATTGAGGTTTCTTGTGGTTTTAACATGATTTTTTCTTCCAACCCAATTTTACAATTGGTCCATAGACCAATTGTAAATGGATATTTCCCAGTTAAAAGTGAACCTCTGTGAGGAGAACATAGAGGAAATGTGCTATATGCATTGGTAAAGTTAATACTTTCCTCGCAAAATCGATCAATATTCGGTGTAATCACTTGATCTTGTTGATTACAACCAATCGCCTGATATCTCCATTGATCTGCAAATACATAAATCAAATTTGGTTTTTTCATGGTTTCAACTTCCTTCCTACCAATATAAGTTCCAATCCTTATGCTTTCTCATTAGTGCTTCCATATAGAAATAATCTCCCCATGTATTACACTCATCCACACCTCTATTTCTACATGTATTCTCATCTGAGCTTCTTGCATAGGTACCATGTAGCAATAATCCATTCGATGATTTAATATCCTTATTTTTACAATGTTTGATAAGTGCATGTAATAATTTATCTGCTAAATCTTCGTATTTACGCTTTATTTCTCCATCTAGATATTTAATCATTTCATAAATTCCACATACTGCAATTGCCACAGAGGAAGAATCTCTCGGCTCTAAACTACCTGTATCAAAATCAAAATCCCAGTATGCGATTAAATCATCTGGCAAATGTTCCATAAAGTAATCGGTCACTTCAAAAAATAGCTGTTTGTATGATTCGTCCTTTAGGTAGCGATAACTTAAAGCAATTCCATATATCCCCCATGCTTGTCCTCTTGCCCATGCCGACCCATTTCGATTTCCCTGTGCTGTCACACCCTTAATTGGTTCTCCAGTTTTCGTATCAAAATAATAGGTATGATATGTGGATTTATCTTCTCTCATGACACATTTCATTGCTGTTTTAATATGATTTTGTGCTTTTTCTTGATAAGAAAAATCTCCCGTTACTTGTGTTGCCCAGTAAAGAATTGGTAAGTTTAACAAACAATCAATAATGAGTCGATATTCGGAAGGTTCTCCAACACTCCCCCATGCTTGTAAAAATTGTCCTACCTCACGATACCGACTTGCTAAGTGATCTGCCGCTTTTATTGCTGCATCTTTCCCTTTTTCATTTCCAGTTAACTTATAAGCTGCAACACAAGAAAGGCTATATAAGAATCCCATGTCGTGATGATTTACATCAATTTTATCCTCTATTCTTTTTAGAAAACTCTCTACTTGTATCTCTCCTACTTCCTTAAAGCATTCTTGATTCGTATATTCATAAGCTAACCAAATAATTCCTGTCCAAAACCCTGTCGTCCATTCTACATTATCCGATGGTTCATAAAAATTATCAAAACTATTGGATGTTGGAAATTGATAAGTAAATTGTTCTAAATTTTGCTTTATAATACCTATGGAATCTTTTAATGATTTTTCAATTTCTTCATCTGTTACTGACTTATATTGTTTTAATTTTTCCCATGTTTGTGACATATTCTTCTCCTTACCCTTTTATCCCACTTGCTGCAACACCTTCAACAAAAAACTTCTGACAGAACAAAAATACGATCATGATTGGAATGAGAGAACAAACAGATGCTGCCATAATCCAAGCATAATCTGCCCCATACTGCGAAATAAACATTCGGATTCCTAACTGTACTGTTTTTAGTGATTCTGTTTTCAAATAAATCAATGGTCCCATAAAATCATTCCATACATTAGCAAATGTAAATATAATTAAAGTTGCCATAGCAGGTTTTCCTAGAGGGAATATAATTTGTCTAAAAATTCCATATTCATTTAATCCATCAATACGAGCTGCCTCACATAATTCATCCGGAATACTGATGTAGAATTGTCTAATTAAAAATACACCAAATGCTGAAAATGATTGCATTAGAATCAAAC
>CAYJKD010000067.1:3077-12603 GCA_964370595.1 uncultured Lachnospiraceae bacterium | reverse complement strand
TTGTGTTATCAGAAGCTCCTCTCTCTTCTTTTAAATAGTCGATAAAACCGTTAATTTCGTTCATCATAGTTGTACCCTCATTCCATTCTCGTCTACTGCAACAGCTCAAACTTGACACTTTCACATTTTGAGAACAAAGCCAAGTGTGAACCATTACAAACATATTTATAACAAAGCCTCATTCCCCACACTTCTATTATAGACTTAAATCGAAAAAAATTCAAATAAAACTTTCAAAAAAATAAAAAATCATAAAATTTTCTCTATAATTATTATAAATGTATTTTATTTTCAAAAAATATTCCAGTATTACGACAATATACACAAACAATTATGACAATATACCTCTTATAGTCAATGTCATGCAACACAACTTATTAGCAATGCTATCTTCCTCTCATGTTCACAAATATTATAGTTTACTCCACTAATAAAGTTTTCTACTGTTAAATAACTAATATTTTATTTTAAATACTTCCTTGCATAAGCTGTAATTCCAGCAATGGTCTTTGCATCTGTTAATTTTCCAGAAAAAATCAACTCCTCTAACTCTTCAACCGACCATGCTTCTACATGGATAATTTCGTCTGGATCTAAGTTTTGCTTAGACGGAATCAGGTTTTTTGCTACAAAAATATCAATAGCTTCATTACAGAAAGCTACTGTAGTATTTACAGTAATGAGAAATTCTAATTCATCACAACGAAATCCTGTTTCTTCTTCCAATTCTCGGTAAGCACATTCAATTCTAGGTTCATCAATTGCGTCTACCTTTCCAGCTGGTAGCTCTAAGGTTTCTCGATCCAAAGCATTTCTAAATTGTCGAACCATCAGAAGTTTTCCTTCATCATTTACTGCTACTACAGCTGCTGCACCATCATGATGAATATAATCCCATTTCGCTTCATGGCCATTTACAAATACAGTATCTTCATAAATATCAATTACATTTCCTTCATGCACAAGTTTTCTATCTAATCTCACTACTGGTGGTATCGAATTTTCTCTTTTTTCCATTTCAATCCTCTATTCTTTCATCATTTGACATTTATTCATACATGCATCTGTTGCCTTTATCACAGCATTTCTAAACCCAAACTCTTCTAATGCTGCCACCCCTTGAATCGTTGTTCCTTTCGGAGAACATACACGGTCTTTTAACACGCCAGGGTGCTCTTTTGTATCAAGAATCATAGTTCCGCACCCAACCATAGTTTGTGCTATCATTTCATATGCCATATCTCTTGGCATACCATATTTAACAACACTATCTGCCAAAGCCTCTACAAACATAAACATATATGCCGGAGAACTACCACTTGCACAAACTACAAGATCCATCCAATCTTCTTCTACATATACCGCTTTCCCAAAAGACGAAAATAGTGTGTTAATCATCTCTAATTCTTCTAATTTAAATTGTTCTTTTTTTAAGCTAACTCCTGTCATTCCTTTTCCAACCAATGCAGGTGTATTTGGCATTGCTCGCACTACCCTACACTTATCTCGTAATAATGTTTCTATCTTATGAATTGAATAGCCAGGAGCAATCGAAATGACAGTTTGATTTTCACAAATAAAGCCCTTCATCTCTTCTAATACCGAATCAAAGTATTGTGGCTTTATCGCTAAAATAATATATTCTGTCTCACTACATGCTTCTTCTAATCCATCTACAGACATAACCTTCGTTTCTTTCTCTACTAATGATACACGTTCTTGGTCGATTTCATAGAACTTCATCTGGTCTTCCTGGAATTGGTTTAATAAACCCTTTAGTATAGCAAGTCCCATATTTCCCATTCCAATAAAAGAAAATTTTTTTTGATTCATTATAATTCCTTTCCTCAGTTATACCACTCATCATTATGCGACTGAATAGTATTATACTCTAAGTTACAAAAAAAGGAAAGACCACAAATACAGTCCTTCCTTTTATATTTAAGCATATTACCAATTTTTATTTTTTATTAGCAACTTCAATATTTACATTTTTGCCTCTAATTTTAACTTTTTTCATTACATTTATTACCTTTTGCGCACTATCTTTTGATATCTCAACAAATGTATACTTGTCATACATATCAATGCTTCCAATCATATTTCCTGGTATTCCACTTTCTCCAGCGATTGCACCTAGAATATCTCCAGGCTTTACATTATGATTTTTTCCAATATTCATAAAGAGTCTTACTTGATTTTTTCCACCTGAATTTCTACTTCCCCTAGAATTGCCACCTTTTCTAGTGTTCTCAAATTTCCCACTTAAGTCATCAAGAGAACGAGCTGTACGGCAATCATCAACAATGTCTTGATTTTCTTCTCCCATACTAATACGTATTAGTGCTGCTGCTAAATCAAGTGCAGTATAATCATCTTCAAGAATTTTCTTTTCAATAATGTTAACAAGTCTAGAAAGATCGAATTCATCGATAATTTCAAGTGCTTGATTCAATGTTTTTTCTGCTTTAATTTCTGTAATGTCATTAAGGGA
This sequence comes from uncultured Lachnospiraceae bacterium, assembly GCA_964370595.1. Lineage (GTDB taxonomy): Bacteria > Bacillota > Clostridia > Lachnospirales > Lachnospiraceae > Brotaphodocola. The sequence goes on along the minus strand of CAYJKD010000067.1, from coordinate 10,109 downwards.
AGGTACTGCTTGAGGTATAATTTTAGTTTTGCAATATCTTTGAATATCTCTCAGCTTATATACTTCTTTTCCAACCACAAAGTTAAATGCAATTCCTTCTCTACCTGCACGTCCAGTACGTCCAATTCTATGCACATAGTATTCATCATCTTGTGGGATATCATAGTTAAAAACAGCTTCTACATCATCAACATCAATTCCTCTAGCTGCTACATCAGTCGCAACAAGAATTTCTGTTCTTCCATTACGAAAACTATTCATAACTCGGTCTCTTTGCATTTGCTTCAAGTCTCCATGAAGCCCTTCTGCAAAATATCCTCTACCTTGAAGTTCTCCTACCAATTCATCTACCTGTCTTTTTGTATTACAAAATGCTACTGACAATTTCGGAGCATACATATCCATAAGACGACACATAACTTCAACTTTTGATTTTGGTTTTACTTCATAGTAGTATTGTGTAACTTTAGGGACGGTTAATTCTTTTTTCACAACCTTAATATTCACTGGGTTTTTTTGAAAATTCTTTGCAATATTACTAATTGCGGTTGGCATAGTAGCCGAAAACATAATCGTTTGTCTTTCTTCAGGAAGTTGACTTAATATCGTTTCCATATCTTCTAAAAATCCCATATTTAGCATTTCATCTGCTTCGTCAAGAATTGTAGTACCCACATGATCAAATTTGACTGTCTTTCTTCTCATATGATCCATTACACGTCCTGGTGTTCCTACAATAACTTGAGTTCCATCTTTCAAAGAACGAATCTGCTTTACAATATCTTGCCCACCATAAATTGGTACAATTTTAATTCCGTGCATAAATTTCGCTAATCTACGAATCTCCTCAGCAACCTGAATTGCCAATTCTCTTGTTGGACATAGAATAATTGCTTGTAGTTTTTTCTTTTTAGGATCTATTCTCTGCAACATAGGAATCCCAAAAGCTGCTGTTTTTCCTGTTCCTGTTTGTGCCTGACCAATTATATCTAATCCTTCTAACTGTGGTGGGATAGACTGTGCCTGAATAGGAGATGCTGCTTCAAATCCCATATCAGTAACTGCCTTCAGAAGTTTATCGTCTAGGTTCAATTCTTCAAATCTAACTGTTTCCATATTTTACTTTCCTTTTCTGTTCAAATCATAACAATAACTCAATAACTTAAGTCTTTCCTCACAAGTCATAAATAGGTCATTTTTTCTATAAATAAACAAGGAGATAACTCCTTATTATTTTATCTTAATCAGTCACAAAACAAAAATATAGAGGGTTCAGACAGCTGTATGAACCCCCGTTTTGTACATATGTTAAGTTAATGTTAACATAATTTTATTGCACTGTCAACCTTATACTTTAAATCGATAACCAACACCCCAAATCGTTTCTATATATTGAGGTTTTGACGTATTAAATTCCACCTTTTCTCTTATTTTTTTAATATGCACGGTAACCGTTGCAATGTCTCCAATGGATTCCATATCCCATATCTCGCTAAACAGCTCGTCTTTCGTATATACGTGGTTCGGATTTTGAGCTAGAAATGCTAGTAGATCAAATTCTTTCGTTGTAAAATTTTTCTCATCTCCATTTACCCAAACTCTTCGAGCAGTGGTATCAATTTTCAATCCACGTATTTCAACAATATGGTTACTAACTACTCCACTATTTGTCAATCGCTCATAGCGGTTAATATGTGCGCGTACACGGGCAACCATTTCACTTGGACTAAATGGTTTTGTAATATAGTCATCTGCACCAAGACCTAATCCTCGAATCTTGTCAATATCCTCTTTTTTGGCAGAAACCATTATAATTGGCATATTTTTTACTTCTCTAATTTTTCTGCAGATTTCAAATCCATCCATTTCTGGTAACATTAAATCAAGAAGAACAAGATCAAAATCCTCATCTAATGCTCGCCTTAGTCCCAAGTCACCTACCAATTCCATTTCTACTTCAAAACCACTTATTTCTAAATAGTCCCGTTCTAATTCTGCAATACTTGCTTCATCTTCTATTATCAAAATTCTATTCATCATATTTCACCTCCTGAAACTTTTTTAAAATAAAGTGAATTTCAGTTCCAATTCCCAACTGCCCACTCGCCCAAATTCTACCACCATGGTCTTCAATTATTTTTTTTACAATAGATAAGCCAATTCCAATTCCAATCCCCAATGATGAATTTCTCGAGACGTCTGCTCGATAAAATCGATCAAAAATATAGGGGATGTCTTTCGGTGCAATACCTTTCCCATTATCTCGAACTTCAATTTTCACAAAATCACCTAAGTCGTGTATACAAATGCAAATATAACCTTCTTCCTTATCCATATACTTAACTGCATTGCTAATGATATTATTCATCACTCTCTTTAATTGTTCTGTATCTGCAACGATTGATGTAGATGAGTCAATTTTCGCATCAAGGTTTATTTGAATATTATGTGAATCTAAATCTAAACTCACATCGTCCACACAGTCATTAAAGTAATCCAACACATTTATTTTTGTAAATACATAAGGAATTCGATTGGTGTCAATCTTTGAATAAAACATAAGTTCGTCTATTAAATTGTCCATATCATTGACTTTATTATATATAGTTTTTACATATTTTTCAATTTTTTCTGGAGAAGATACAATCCCATCAAGAATGCCCTCTACGTAACCTTTAATTGCAGTAAGTGGTGTTTTCAAATCATGTGAAATATTGCTAATAAGTTCTTTGTTTTCTTTATCATATAAAATTTTTTCTTGTGCACTTTCTTTTAACTTTATTCGCATTTCTTCAAAATCTCTGCACAATTGACCTATTTCATCATCATCTTCTAAAACTTCTAATGAAAACTCAAAATCTCCGTCTTTAATTTTTCTAGCTGCTTCTTGCAACTGACCAAGCGGTTTAATTACAGAACGATAAACCCATGTTGCAAGTACAATTCCAACAAATACCAGCATCACTAAACAAGATAAAAACAACTCAATTACCATGCTATCCATTTCAATTGTTTCTGGACGGCCCTGTGCAATGACTTGAAATTCTCCCATTACAAGCAAGATGCCTCCTAAAACAATTGGAAATGATGTAAATAGAATAAAGGCAACTGCTAATCGTAGTTTTAATTTCAAACGAATTACCCCTTTCCTATTTATTTAAATACATTATAGCACAAATATTTTAATTTGTTAATGAATTTAAAATTATTTTTCATATTTTTCTTAATTTCCACACTCAATACTTATTTGATTGAAAATTTCTAATATATTTTCAATTTTTACATCTTCTTTTTCTTTCTTCTTTTTATCCATTACAGCTGCTCCTTGATGCATCATAATGAGTCGATTCCCATAATCAACTGCAAAACGAAGATTATGAGTAACCATTATGGTAGTAAGATTTTTTTCTTTCACAACACGATCTGTTAATTGCATAATAATCTCTGCTGTTTTCGGATCCAAGGCTGCTGTATGTTCATCAAGTATTAAAAATTCGATAGGGGTTAATGTTGACATTACTAAGGCCATTGCTTGTCTTTGACCACCTGATAGAGCACCTACCTTAACTCCCATCTTATCTTCTAGTCCTAATCCTAATACCTTCAATTGATCGCGATAATACTCAATTCTTTTTCGATTGGTTCCTGGTAATAAATTAAACGCTTTTCCTTTGTTATCTGCAAGGGCCATATTTTCCAAAATAGTCATAGAAGGACAAGTTCCCATCGCAGGATTTTGATATACACGACCAATTTTTCTTTGGCGCTTGTATTCAGGTATTTTTGTAAAGTCATCCTCGTGTATTGTAATTGTTCCTGCGTCCAACGGAATGCTACCACAAATTATGTTTAACAATGAAGTTTTACCAGAACCATTGCTTCCTACAATGGATACAAATTCTCCTTTTTCTACAGTTAGGGAAAATCGGTCAAACAAACACAGTTCATTCACACTACCGGGATTATAATATTTTTCGATTCCCTCTAATTTAAGCATCCGCCTTCCTCCTATTTACCTTTTTGTTACTAACTACGAGTATAGCCAAAAATAATATTGCTGTAATCAACTTCAAATCGGATGCATTCATTCCTAATGTAATCGCCAAAGACACACACGCTTTGTATACAATAGATCCTAAAATCACTGCTGAGGTTGCTTTAATCCACCTATTTCCTTTTGAAAACAGTTTTGTTCCAATAATTACACTTGCTAAACCAATTACAATTGTTCCAGTCCCAATACTTGCTTCAAAAAATCCTCTTTGTTGACAGTAAACACTTCCTGCCAATGCGACAAACCCATTAGCCATTGCAAGTCCGACAATTTTAACCATTCCTTTATCTTTCGCTAACGAAGTAACAATTACTTCATTATCTCCAACTGCACGTAGCAAATAGCCTGCTTTTGTTTTAAGAAATAAATCCAATAGAATTTTGCATAAAACAACAATTATTACCAATAAAATTATAGTTGTATATGTTCCAAAGCTATCCCTAGAAAAAATAGTATCTTTACTAAAAATAGCTACATTCGCTTTTCCAGCAACTCTTAGATTTATTGAGTATAACGCAGTCATCATAATGATTCCTGAAAGCAAATCCCTTACTTTTAGTTTCACATGAATCAATCCTGTGATTATACCTGCAACTGCACCTGCTACAAATGAAATTAATAATGTTAGATATGGACTAACATCAAGTAAAATCAGACTCGCTGTAACGGCTGCCCCAAGAGGAAATGTCCCATCAACAGATAAATCTGGAAAATCTAATATTTTGTATGTGATATATACACCTAATGCAACAATTGCATATATCAATCCTTCCTCTATAATCCCTAGTAAAATTGCCATTTATTTTCTCTCCATTCTACTCAACTATAATTTCTGTAAACATTTCAGCTGCATTATCTGAAAGTTCTGACGGAATTTCAATCCCTAACTGTTTTGCAACTGCCTCATTCCCATAAAAGGCAGCTTCTTCAATAATTTCGAAATTTATTTCACTTGCTTTTTTTTCATTCTTTAATATAGATGCTGCCATTTCTCCTGTTTGAACCCCTAAGTCAAAGTAATCTAGGCCAACGGTAGCAAGGCAACCAATTTTTACCTGTTCAATCTCACTGCCAAATACTGGTGTATTTGTTTTTGACGCTTTATCTAATATCACTGGAAGTGCACTTACCACTGTATTATCTGTTAAGTTAGAAATACAGTCAACTTTTGACAACAAATTATCTGCTGCTAATGGGATATCTGCAATAGATGAAATTCCACTTTCTACAATTTCAAACCCATAATTGCCTGCTTTTTCCTTGTACTCTTCAATTGCTGATACAGAATTCACTTCACTTGTACTATACATAATTCCAATTGTTTTAGCATCTGGTAACATAGTACGAATCATTTCTAGTTGCTTTTCAACTGGTAGTTTGTCACTCGTTCCTGTGATTTCTCCTACTGGGCTCCCATCTGCTTTTGCCAACTCAGCAAGAACTGGATCAGTTACCGCTGTAAAAACAACTGGAATATCTTCTTTCATTGCAGCACTGTAAGCAGTTTGAGCCATAGGTGTTGCAATTGCACCAATCAAGTCAATATCTTTAGCCATAAAATTATCAATAATTTGAGCTGAGGTTCCTCCATCAGCCTGAGCATTTTCATAATGAATGGTAAGATTTTCACCTTCGACAATTCCATTTTGCTTTAATCCCTCAATAAATCCTAACCTACAGTTATCAAGAGAACCATGCTCTGCAAATTGTCCCATTCCAACGACGTAATTATCTACTTCTTGTACAGCTTCGTTTACTGTTTCATCTTTCACAGATTCTGTTGTCTGACTTTCACTACACCCTACCATCATCATTGTTAACATTCCTAAACCTACTAATAAACTTTTCTTTTTCATAACATTCTCCTCTTCTTTTGTTTTGATCGTTTCTAGCTTTGTTTTTTTATTTCAAGAAAAAATAAAAAAAGTCCCAAATACAGAAAATACTGTATTTGAGACGAATTAATAAAATCCGCGGTACCACTCAAATTGATCGAAAAGATCCACTTAATCATATACCAACATATATGCCACATTGTAACGGTAGTGGTTTCCGTCAACTCCTACTAATTTCTGTTCAAAGTTGCCCTCAAAAGTCCATTCAACCAATCTAACCATATCGCAATCCCACCACCTGCGACTCTCTGAAATGTTTCAACTAGTTTACTTCTCTTTCTCAACGGTTTTATTATTATGCTCTATCTTACACACTATATTCCTTTTTGTCAACTATTATTAATATTGAACTTCACAACGATAGGCATCAAGTTTCAGCCGAATTCCCTTATATTCTTCTTTTTCTAACATTGGATCTTTCTCTAATAATCGGTCTACCTCATCTGCAATTTGCTTTAAAAACTTTGCATCTGTAAAGATATCACCTAACCGAAACTCCATCTCCCCACTTTGTCTCACACCGAACAAGTCACCTGGGCCTCTTAGTTTCAAATCTTCTGAAGCAATATAAAAACCATCATTAGACCGATTAAGAATATCCAATCGCTCTCCCGTCTTTTGATCCTTTGAAGTATTAACCATAATACAATAGGATTGATATTTCCCTCTCCCTACTCGTCCTCTTAATTGATGAAGCTGAGCTAACCCAAAACGTTCTGCATTTTCAATTAACATCACTGTTGCATTTGGAACATTAACACCAACTTCGATTACAGTAGTAGAAACTAATACATCAATTTCTCTTCTCCCATAAGCTTCCATGATTTCATTTTTTTCTTTTGCTTTCATCTTACCATGCAATGCTTTTACTTTAATCGTTTCTCCTAATTCCTGTTGTAAACTCTTTGAGTAATCTGTTACATTTTCTGCTTCAATCATTTCACTTTCTTCAACCATCGGACAAATCACATAACCTTGACGACCACTTACTACTTCTTTCTTTATAAAATCGTATGCTTTTTTTCTATCGGAAATACCAATTACACAATTTTTAATAGGCAAGCGTTCTGCAGGAAGTTCATC
>CAYJKD010000067.1:0-3067 GCA_964370595.1 uncultured Lachnospiraceae bacterium | reverse complement strand
ATAAAATAATCGCAAGAGTTCTCGGAATAGGGGTTGCACTCATAACAATAATATGAGGTTCTTCTCCTTTTCCACCTAATGTTTCTCTTTGAACAACTCCGAATCGATGTTGTTCATCTGTTATTACCAACCCCAGTTTATGAAATTTGACCCTTTCTTGAATCAATGCATGGGTACCAATAATCACATCAACTTGATGATTTGCAATTGCATCATAAGCAAGTCTTTTTTCTTTTGCAGTCATAGACCCCGTTAGAAGTAATGGTCGTATTTTTAGATTATTTTTTTCAATTAATGCTTGAATAGATTCATAATGCTGTTTTGCTAATACCTCAGTCGGTACCATTAGTGCCCCTTGATAACCTATTTCTGCTATTGCAAATAATGAGAATAGAGCAATAATCGTTTTTCCAGACCCTACATCTCCTTGAATCAGACGGTTCATCATCTTTTTTGAGGAAAGATCTTTTTTAATTTCCTCCCATACACTTTGTTGTGCTTTTGTAAGTATAAATGGAAGCTTTTTACGAAATTCATCAACTCCAGAAAAATCCTCACAATAAATATTACTTATTTTTTGCTCCCTAGTTTCCTTTAATCTTTTAATTGCAAGAAGGAAGAAGAAAAACTCTTCAAAAACCAATCGTTTCCTCGCAAACAATAAATCTTTTTTATCTATCGGAAAATGGATGTGTTCAATAGCAAAGTTATATTCAGCCAATTCAAATTTTTTTCGAATTTCCATTGGCAAATATTCTACCTCAAGCTCTCTTTCCTCTAACGCAGTATTCATTGTTTTTGTTATCGTTTTATTGCCTAATCCTTTCGTTTGACCATAAATTGGTTGCATTGAATGCAGTAATTTTTTATATGCTTCTTCTGTATAAACCTCTGGTTGTTCTATTAGTAAGACACCTCTTTTTTTCACTATCTTCCCTCGAAAATAGTAGGTTTCTCCTAATCTTAATGTGCTTTTTAAATATGGCATGTGAAACCAATTCAATTGCAAGGATTGTGTGTGGTCTCGAATTGTTGTAGTTGTAATTTGAAAATTTCGAATTCTCTTTACTTCTACCTTCGTTTGAATTTTCCCCATAACTGTTGAAATTTCTTCAATCTGACATGCTCCAATATACTTCGCTTCTTCAAATATATCATAAGCTCTTGGATAATAATGAAGCAAATGATCTATATTATCAATTCCTAATTTTCGAAATAATTTTCCTGTTTTATCTCCAATTCCTTTTATGGATTCAATTGGTTTTTGACTCATAATTCCTCCAAGCTCACGTATCAAAATAAGGCGTACAAAATTTGCACGCCTTACAATTATTCTACTGAAATGATATAATAATAAACGGGTTGTCCGCCATACTGAAATTCAATTTCACAATCTGGATATTTTTCCTGAACTACTTCATAAAAATTAGTAGCTTCTTCTTCAGACACTTCTTCTCCATAGTAGATAGAAAGCAATTCTGAATCTTCATCCATCATTTTCTCTAGCATGTCCAAAGTTGTTTCTCTAATGGTTTCCCCACTAGACAAAATACCGTTATCTCCAATTCCCATGATGCTTCCTGAGTGAATTTCAATCCCATCAATTGTTGTATCTCTAACTGCATATGTCACTTGACCAGTTTTAACATGCTTAATTTCTGTTTGCATTACCAGTAGATTATCTTCAGACGATTGATCTGGTACATAATTAATCATCGCTGTAATCCCTTGTGCAACCGTAGTTGATGGAACTACAATGATTTCTCTATCTTCTACTAATTTTTTTGTCTGCTCTGCTGCCAATATGATATTTTTATTATTCGGGAAAATATAGACCGTATCTGCATTAACGTATTCAATCGCAGTAAGTATATCCTCTGTGCTTGGATTCATCGTTTGCCCACCCTCTATTACATGATCAATTCCAATTCCCAATAAAATATCTTTAAGTCCACTTCCTGCTGCTACAGCTATAAAACCTACATCTTTTTTCTCGTTTACCTTCTTAATCTCTTGAAGTTCTAATCGCTCCCTATGCTCTTCTCGCATATTATCAATTTTCATTTGCGTGAGCTCTCCATAAGTTAACGCTTTTTGGATTGCTAATCCTGGGTCATTGGTGTGAACATGAACTTTTACAATCTCATCATCTGCAACTACTACTAGCGAATCTCCTAGTGTTTCTAAATAAGTTTTTAGTTGGTTTTCCACATTCGGATTTACCTCTGGTTTTAGCTGAATAATAAATTCTGTACAATATCCAAACTTAATATCAGCAACTGATTCCCCTTTAGGCATAGCAGCTGTATTTTTACTTGTAACATTAAGTGATTCTAGAGAATAATCAATCTCTTTTCCCAGTAATCCATCTAATGCACCTTTTAAAAATTCCATTAATCCTTGTCCACCAGAATCCACTACTCCTGCCTCTTTCAAAACTGGTAACATCTCTGGTGTTTTACTTAGTATATATTCTCCATGACTGATTACTTCATTGGAGAATTTTAATATATCATCTGTGGTTTCTGCTAACTCCATAGCTTTTTCAGAAATTGCACGAGCTACTGTTAAAATGGTACCCTCTTTGGGCTTCATTACTGCCTTATAGGCAGATTCTGTTCCTCTTGCAAATGCACGTGCTAATATATTAACATCAAGTTCTTCATAATCCTTAATCTCTTTTGTAAATCCACGAAAGAGCTGTGATAAGATTACTCCTGAGTTTCCTCTTGCTCCACGAAGTGATCCACTAGAAATTGCTTTTGCAAGTGATTCAATTGTCACGTTTTCAATCGCCATAACTTCTTTTGCAGTGGCTTCAATCGTCATTGCCATATTTGTTCCTGTATCTCCATCTGGAACAGGAAACACATTCAGTTCGTTAATCCAATCTTTTTTTATTTCTAATCCTTTGACTCCTGCTAAAAATGCTTTTTGAAGCAAGCAAGCATCCATTGTAGTCATCCTCAATGAAAAATCCTCCTTAATCAATTACACGTACTCCTTCTACATAAACATTAACTTTATCAACTTTCATACCTGTAAAAGCTTCTACCTTATATTTTAC
>CAYJKD010000066.1:11339-12935 GCA_964370595.1 uncultured Lachnospiraceae bacterium | reverse complement strand
TTATTGCCTCATTAGAAATCGATAAAATAATCCAATCTGAAATTGAAAAAATTATGGAAGATGTGAAAAGTTTAGAAGATGCAAATGCTTTGGCTTTAAAAAACAAATCAAAAGCATTGATGAGTGAATATTTAAAATCAAAAGTAGCTGGAGTACAAGGTGAAATCACATCATTTGTAAGAGATAATGTAGAAATACCTACAGAATTAACAAAAGTAATGCTATTTTTCATTGAATCAGATTTATTAAAGAACACAGAAATTGGATCTTATTTACAAGCATTTGGAATATTGATTGAAACCTTACCAGAAGATATGATTGTAGGGATGCTAGAAGGTGCAATTGAAGATGCAATTATCGCTGAAATTTCTGAGTATGTAAATTTGGAAGATGGGGCATTTGATACACAGTTAAATCAATTTGTAGATGATTTATTCCAAAATACTGGTTTGGATGCGTTAATGGTAGGAGCAAATTGGGAGTATTTATCTGATAAGTTTAATATCACTACCGTTGATGATATTAATGCCATGACATTAGAAATGCTTGCTTCAGGATTAAAAACAATTGTAGAAGAGCAAACTGCAAATGCAGAAGCACATCTAGTAAGTAAGATTGATTCCTCTCTTGCTAATTTAAAAGATTGCTTAGATGGAACATTTGAAACAGTTAAACAAAGCATTAAACAAAAAGCAGCAGAATTTATTAAAGATGAGTTGAAAAAATTAGCAAATGTGATAGTGGGAACATTATCAAATAGTAATATATTTGAAACAGCAGAAGATATTGAAACAATTGTAAAAGATATAATGGCATTTTTAGATGCACTTTCTAATCAAGTAGAAAATATACAATTAGTAATTCCAAACTATCTTGAAGATGCAAAAGAAGCGTGGGAAGATGCAAAAGAAGAATTTGCAAAAGAAATATCTAGTCTAGAAAGTACATTAAATGAATATGCAAATGATATAAAGGAATCTATCGATCAAGTATTAGATGAAGTTTGTATGCTTGGAGAAGAATGTATTGTTCATGGGAAGTATGGCGAAACGGTTGGAAACCCAAGTGATGTACAATATGTATCGCTTACATTAGATGCCAATGAGTCAGTTTCTCTTTATGCATGTGAGTCAATTGAATATACCTTATCTCAACTATTAGTAGGAGAGTTAGGAAAAGTTGACGAAGTAGCAACCTTATTGAATGTATTTAAAATTCCTGACCCAACATTTAAAATCACAAGTGGTGAAGAATTGATTTCGATTGATGGTACTGAGTTAATAATGCATGGGGAAAGCAAGAATCGTCACTTTGAATCAGAAGTACATGCATATGAAAAAGCAACAGATGGAAATGCAACTGTAGCATTTGGATATGATATTTCAAGTATTATAAACAAAATCAATCCAATTATTGAGAGAGTATTAGGAAAAACAATAGATACAACATTTATTGTAGTGAAAGAATATTCTATAACAGTAAATGGCTATGATGAAACAGACGACAATAACGATGATGACGACGATGACGATAATATTGCAACACCTTCTAATTTCACAATCACATATTATGACCGAGATGGTAGTATCTTGAAAA
>CAYJKD010000066.1:0-11329 GCA_964370595.1 uncultured Lachnospiraceae bacterium | reverse complement strand
GGGCGAAAGTAAAGACGCAACAATTGGGATTGAGAATTTCACAGTAAGAAAAAATGTATCACTATATGCAATTTATGGCAAAGAAGCAAGTCCTAGTGATCCAAACCCAGAGAATCCAAACCCAGAGAATCCAAACCCAGAGAATCCAAACCCAGAGAATCCAAATCCAGAGAATCCAGACCCAGAGAATCCAGACCCAGAGAATCCAGACCCAGAACAACCAGTAGACCCAGATCCAGAGGATCCAAATGGTAATACTGGAGGTAATACATCAGGTGGAGGTTCATCAGGTGGAAGTAGTGGTGGTGGAAGTGGAGAACCTGCGGTTACTACTACAGCTGGATCTGGTGTTGAAATAGCAGATCCTCTAGTACCATTGGCGAATATTGAAGATCAAGGGGTACCATTAGCAAATGATTTACATATTGAAGATGGAGAAGTTCCTTTATCTGGTGCTTTCTTACCAAAAACTGGTTATGAAGATAACATGCTATTATATGCAATTGGGCTTCTAGCTTGTGTAGGTGGAGCGTTTGCATTAAAGAAAAAGAAAAAATAATATGAAATAAAAAAATCAGTAGTGAGAAATAATCTTGCTGCTGATTTTTTATTGTATATTAATAAAAAAAAAATAAATAATTCTTCTACAATTTTATACAAAATTAATGAAAATTATGATATAATTTATAAAAATAAATAATTATTTCAATTTTTTTTCAAAAGTATTATATCAAAAAATTGATTTTCAGTAGTGAAAACTGCTTTTCAGTTACATTTAATTGATTAACACTTGCTAAAAATGATATGTTAATACCATGCAATCCAGTCAAATGAATCACATATGCATACACGTTTCAACACAATATTTTAGGAGGAGGTACGCAATGAATTTTGATTACATGAAATTAGCACGAAAGTATCAAAAAATCACAGCAGTTGTCTTAACATTTATTATGGTTGTTACATTAGGATTAACAGGCTGGTATTTTGAACCACAAGCAGCGGGAGGATCTAGTTGGACAAGTAGTGGAGAACTTAGTATAAAAGATGATCCACTTTTAAGAGAAACAGGGGAAGCAGATTTTCAAGTGAGGTATGCAACATCAAGTGATGCAAGTCCAAGTGATGCAAGCCCAAGTAATGTAACGTTTACAGCAAAAATCGGTAATGATTCCGATCTAGAGTTTTATAGTGGTACAAATGGTAAGTATGCAACCATTACAGTTACCAATGAACTAGAAGGAAAGGAACAAATTGTTAGTCGTAGTGATTATACGGCTGATGTGGAAAAAGAAAATGAAGAATTAAGTATTACCTTGACAGGATTGAATGCAATAAAAGGTACAAATACTGTAGATATTCAAATTCATACACGACTTCGTGGTGGAACAGTAGCAAAAGATGCAATATTAAATAATGATAGAGATTATGACCTTTGGGTTGGTCAACAAGGTGTAAGTGATAATGTAACCGCTACGGTAACAAGGCTTGTCCTTAATAGTAGTGAAGCAGAAGCTTCATCTATGGATTTTTATCAGTTAATAACAAGTCATAATGGGGCTATTGTTGATACGAAGGAACAATATACAACCATTATTGAACAAGAAGGAATCACTTCAGAAAGCATTGACCCAACAAAAGATTTCTCAGTCATATTTAAAGCATCTCCATCAAATCTGAAACTTCCGGTAGATATGGAATTTGAACAGATTTATAGGATCGAAGATATTTTTGGAAGTGATAAAATACCACCGATTGTATTAAAAGAAGATCGCACAATTATTGTTGAAGGTACCCTTCCACAAGGAGAATCCATTCGATTAGGAGAAGCATATTGGGATATTAGTGGAGATTGTATTTTATTGAGATTAGATAATGCAGATATTATAAAAAATTATCCTCAATATAGTAAATTAAATTTAAATGATTTTAAAAATTTAAAAATATCATTTATTTGTGAGTTTGATGAGTTGTCTTCAGGAGGAGAAACAGAAACAGAATATTCATTTAATAATGGATTTACATTTAAATTTAGTCTAGATGGTATCGATGGCACTGCTGGAAAACTAGAAAAATCAGATGGAACATTGGTTGGAACTGATATTGTTCAGTGGAATATTAAATATGTTCACCCACTTGAGCCAGGGGATAAAACAAGCGTAACATTTACAGATACATTACCAAAAGAATTAGATTATGTATACGGAACAATATCAAATGAATCAGAAGCCAGCTATACAGTAGTATCGACAGAAAGTAATGCAGATGGTGTAACAGAAGTTATCTATACACTATCTAATTTAGAACCAGGTGCAACAGTAGAAATCACTATGAGTACACAGATAAAATCAAGTGTGCTAGAAGCATGGATCGGTTATGAAAAAGTAGTTGATAATACCGTTACTACAGAGGAGTGGAATGGGTTAACTGATGGTGGAAGCTTCTATACAAAAGGGACTTGGATTGCAAAAAAATCCATTCTAAAAACAGGAACGTATTCTGCAGTGGATAATTCCATTAGTTGGACTGTTACACTAAGAAGCTTACCTGATAATACGGAGAGTTTGGCATCCTTGCATTTTATTGATTTACTTGCCCCTGCATTAACATTAGATGAAAGTAGTTTGAAAGTAAATGGTATTGCAGTTAGTAGTAATGGCGGATTTGTAAAACCATATCCTTCTAATTATTATGTAGGAGTTGAAGGAGCACCAGAGGCATTAGCAAATTATGAGGCAAAAGATGGTACCCTTTGGGGGATTACAAATTTAAAGGAGTATCCATTATCAAGTAGTAATGAGTATAGAATTACATATAAGACAACGATTAATACAGGGGTTTATAATGATTTAGCAAAAGATGATATCATTAATAAAGCTTGGATTCGGTGGACATATGGCAATGAAGGAATCGGACCAGGAAATGGAGTGGAACGAGTATTCTGGGATGAAGTAGGCGTAGCAAAGGCATCGGTAGAATTAAGTGGATTTGGAAAAACAGCAGAAAGTCAAAATTTTGGAAGTGGAATCTTCCAATGGACATTAAAAATGCCAAATTATGCAGGAGCTACTGATAGCAAAATTGTGATTCAGGATACTACAGCAATCTATAATTATTACAAAAAAGACAACGGATCATATGGAAATGCTAATACTACAAGACCAAATGATGATAATTGGTGGGAGAAATTACATTCATTTGTAGACTTAGAATCTATTAATTCTACTACAAGTGATACAACAATTAATGCGCAGATTGAATCCACAGAAACTGATTACGAAGATCAGTTAAAAAAGATGCTAGACCCCAATGGAGCAATGGCAGAACTTAGTGTTAACGTGGAGATTTGGCCGAAATATCAGTCGACAAGTGATAAAACGGTATTTACGTACTTTAGTGCAGCAAGTAGTAGTATGAATTATGATTTTGTTTCAACACAGCCAGAAGCTACAACAGGTGCATTAGAAGCAGTAGGAACCAACCTTGAGATTGTCATTGAAGGATATGAACGAAATGGTGATTTAGGAAATCAAATTCAAATTCCATGTGTGACTTATGCAAATTATGAACATGTAGATGCAGATCGACCATTCCACCAATATAATAATAATGATATGTTTACCACATATCCATATCCATCCGATCCTAGGAGTAATATTTCTACCTATAATGAAATTAGATATTACAACTGGGCAAGAATTTATTATTATACAGATAAAAATTCAGGAATTCAAGCTGTGGAATCAGCACTTGCTACAATTGATAGAAACTTAGCTAAAAAATCAGCAGCTTCGTATGAAATCATGGAAATAGATGGGAAGGAAACTCCAGTAATTACTTGGGATGTAACCTTATATACTCAAGCAGGAAAAGAAGCAGAATTCCATATACAAGACTTTATTCCAGAAGGGTTGAAATTCTTAAAAGCGACCGATGAACAGGGGAATAATCTACCTGTTACGAGCACGATTGAGAATAATGAAGAAAAAGTATCTTTAAGTGTTGATGTGGGAAATAGTACAAGAACCATAAAAATCTTCACAGAAGTTACAAATGTAGATTATAAAGGAGATGCGCCCCTTGCATTTACAAACAAGGCATTATTTACACTAGGCGGATTAACTTGGGGATCAGAAGCTTACTTTGAACTGTCTGAAAACAATATTTACAAATGGGGATCAAAAGATTTAGATGCAGCGACGAATAAGCTTAACTATTCTGTTTTAGTCAATCCATTTGAAATAGAATTACTACCAAATGTGACAGAAGATAAAGAACTCTTTGTTATTGATCAATCCAATACAAAGCTAGATATTACACTGGCAACCATAACTCCAATTACAGTGACTGGTGGATTTGAACTCCAAAACATCACAAGTTTTGGTACACAAGGATTTACAACAAATAAAGAGTATGGTGTTGATGCAAGTAAATTAGACTATATTAAAACAGGAGATTCCATTAATCTTCTCGACTTACAAAACAAGGAATTTTTTGTATATTCATATGATGCCACTACGGATACACATAGTTATCAAGTAGATTTGATAGGGCTAGGACTATCATCAAATGAAGCATATATATTTGAATATGCAGCGATTCCAAGAGATGAGGAAGGAAACTTAAAAACTACTGGAAGTATAACCAATAAGGCAATCTTAACAGGTACTGGAATTCAAATTGTTGAAACAGAGGATAATGAATCTGAAGCGAATCTAGTTGGAGGTGGTTCTGCAGATAGTGATGCACCATTACACCTTTATCTTAAAAAACTAGATGGGGTTTCATCAGAATTATTGCCAGGTGCAGAATTTAGTTATGCAGTGATCGGAGTTCCAATTGGTACAGAACCAGTGGTAGGTGCAACCTATGATACCTATGCAAGTGGGGAAGGGTATGTTACAAATAGTTTAGGAAGTGCTACTATTGAAATTGATGATTGGAGTACGATTAACGGAAATATTATGGATGAAAATTTAAATGCATGGTTTGAATTTACAGAAGTAATAGCGCCAAAGGGATATAAAAATCCTTCTGAAAAAATTTATGTTAGCATTGATGATTTAGTAAAGAACAATGGAGTTGATGGGGAATATTTATCATACCAATATGAAATAGCAAATGACCCGATTGATTTTATGTTTAATTTCAAAAAAATAAGCAGTGAAATAAAAACATTAGGATTACCAAAGGCTACATTTGAACTTTACTTTATGCAAGAGGAAAATGTTGTATCAGTAAGTGATGCTCTTAAAGATAAATTAAGTGATACAACAGATAAAGATGGTTTAGCTACAATTTCATTTACCTATAGTGATGTAAAAGAATACGTGTCTGCAAATACTCCGTTAGAGGTGTGGTATCGTGAAACAACTGCTCCAATTGGATATATCGGTAATTTACAAGGAGTTAAGCTAGGAACAATTACCATAGATGAAAATGGAACACTTTTGTTTGATGAAGAGGAAATAGAAGGAACATTGGATGTATTATCAGAGGTAGCAAATACTCCAAAGTCATATGGATTCACAATTAACAAGTATAAGGTAAGTAATTTAGAAGACACAAGTGAGCCTTTAGATGGTGTAACATTTAAAGCATTTGTAAATGATAGCGACCCATCAACACCACCAGTTCTAGTAGGGGATGGTGTTACGGAGAATGGAACATTGTCCATTTCATTTACATATGATGACCTGAGGAGTTTGAAGGGCGAAATATTCCAAGTATATATAGAGGAAACACCACTTCCTGGATATGATTTACAAGAGAGTATTTCCATTGGAACCATTGAATCTGGAATTTTTGAGCCAAGTAGCAACATGAATGGAAATAATATTGTTGAGGTTAACAATTACCTAAATCGCTATGGATTCAACTTCAATAAACGCCATGGTTCAGAAAATGGAGAAGTTCTAGAAGATGCAATCTTTAGAATCTATGTAGATGGAGTAGCAGTATTAGATTCAGATCCTACAGATATTTATGGAAATACATCCTTAGAATTTGAGTATAATGATACCTGGTTTACAGATAATGTGGAAAGCGTTCAAATAGAATATGAAGAAATTCAAGCGCCAGATGGACATAAACTATCAGGTGAAAGAAAACTATTAGCTACAATTTATAAAGATGGACGCATTGAGTCTGAGAATCTAGAAGGAATTGTTGTAATCAATGAGTATATGGATTATGAGTTCTATTTTAACAAGTATGATAGTTCATCAAATGAATCATTAGAAGGTGCAGTATTTGAAATTTATGTAGAAGAAAAAGAAGGGAATGAAACACCTATTTTCCTAGCAACTGCATCGAATAGCGTTGAGAACAAAGAATCAAGTACTCATAGTATAGCATTTGATTATGGATTGCTTGAAGAATTACTACCAAACTTCTCTACTGCCATTGTATCAATAAAAGAGGTAGAAGCACCAGCAGGATATTTGCTAGATAGTTCTTTGAAGCCATTTGCACAAATTACATCGGATGGTACAGCTCGTCATTTAACAGAGGAAATTGAGATAATAGAAGATGTTATCCAGATTAAAAATGATCCACTAAACTATGAATTCAATTTTACAAAATTAGATGGGCTGACAGAAGAATTGCTTTCAGGTGCAGAATTCGAACTTTATTTTAAAGCAGAAAATGGAGATAAAGTTTGGGTTGGAAAAAATAGTCAATTAAGTGAAACACCAGTAACAATTGATACCAATGACAACTTCTGGACATTTACAGAAAGTGAAACAGGAAAATTCTCTGTAACATTTGATTATGTAGATTTGGCATCAAGAGGATTACTTGGCCAAAGTATTTACTTTAGTGAAGTGAAAGCACCAGCAGGATATATACTTGATTCAGAAGAAAGAATCCTTGGTCACTTGAATTTGGATGGAACATTTGAAGAAAGTGAATTTGTAGTAGAAAATCCACAAATTCCAAATAAATTTGATACAGTAATTTATAATTACAAAGAGCAAATCATCCAAATTGTAAAAGTGGACTCAGCGAATGTGGATACCACATTGGTTGGTGCAGAATTCGAAGTGTACTTTGTAGATGAAAATAATCAAACAACGTGGATTACACAAGAAGGTACGCTATCACAAGTGCAATCGGCTTGGATTACAGCTGGAAATGGTCTTGCAAAAGCTGAGATAAATGAAATGACTCATTTAGATACAATCAGAGGAAAGGTAATTTACTTCAGAGAGTTAGTAGCACCAGAAGGATATCAGCTAGAAAGTGGTGAAGTAGCCTTATACTATGTATTAAATGAAGATGGAGACTGGGTAGAAATTACCTTTGATGAAAATGGTGAGTGGAGTTATACAGATACGATACTAGAGGGAAATGAAATAACAGTAACAGTACTTAACACACTTATTCCGCC
The DNA here is from genome assembly GCA_964370595.1 of uncultured Lachnospiraceae bacterium. Taxonomy (GTDB): domain Bacteria; phylum Bacillota; class Clostridia; order Lachnospirales; family Lachnospiraceae; genus Brotaphodocola. The sequence continues at coordinate 3,936 of CAYJKD010000066.1, read as the reverse complement.
AACCCCAACCGAATCTGATGGAGATGGTGGGGGCAGTAGTGGCGGAGGTGGTGGAAGTAGCGAGCCACCAGTAACTACAATTACCATTGGAGATTCTCCAGTACCATTAGCGTCAACCGTACCACCAGCGATTGCACCTATTGTTGAAACAATTGAAGATCTTGGAGTGCCACTAGCAGGGTTCCTTCCAAAAACAGGATATGAAGATGCAATGTTATTATATGCTTTGGGAGCTTTGTTAACAGCGGGAGCTGCAATTGCATTACAGATAAGAGCGGTAAAGAGAAAAAAGAAAAAATAATTGTATTCTAGTTCATTACTAGAATATCAGAAAGAGGGAATCGTCTAAGTTAGGCGATTCCCTCTTTCTAAAAAAGAAGGAGGTAGGCGTGGATCAAATCAAAAAATTGGAGGAAATCGACCCCAGTATTATTGGAGAGCAAATCGAGAAGATATTGCTGGAACCTACATCAGAAAAAGAGATAGAGAGTTGGTAGAGCTATTAGCACAAAAAGAATATGCAGTCAAGATGTTGAATTTAGCGAACCAGCAAATCAAATATCTTAGCAAAAATATTGCAGAAAATAGGTGGGACAAATTAGTAATCTTTATGAAACATGTTCGTTCAAAATCCGAAAAGATATTAGCAGATAAATTTTATATGCAAGGAAGTCCATATGTATATGAGATTCCAATTTATCTAGAAAAATTCGGATATATACATCCAGATTTTATTGTATTAAATAAAAGAACGAGAAAAGAATATTTCTGGGAGCATTTCGGACTTATGGACCAAGTAGAATATTGTGAAAAAGCGATTCGAAAGATAGAATCTTATCAAAGAACAGGAATTCATCAAGGATTACAGTTAATATTAACCTATGAAACAAGAAACCATCCATTAAATATGAGAGTTGTAGAAGAACTCATTCAATTTCATCTAAAGTAATGAAAATCTTATTATCAAAGTTATTTCTTAAATTTAAAAATCCAAATTATAGTAATACGAGTGGTTAAATTGTCCTTAATCAAGTTGGAAATAGGTTCATAAAACCCACAAGAATCAATAAAAGAGGCAAATTAGTGGGTAAATCAATCTAGAGCAAGCAAAAAACCAGCCCAAGGAACCAACAAGAAATTACTTGCTTACATATGCTAGGTTAGGTATAATTAAATTGAACAGTAGAAAAGAAAGAAGAGGATTCTTATAAATGTATACATTTGAGTGGCGTATCCGCTATAGTGAAGTGGATCAAAACCAAAAGTTAGGAATTGGCGGATTGATTGATTATCTGCAAGATTGTTCTACATTTCAATCAGAAGATATTGGGAAGGGAATTAATTACTTAAAAACGAGAAATGAAGCTTGGTGGTTAAGTAGTTGGCAAATAGAAATACTTCGCTATCCCAAATTAGGAGAAAATATAAAGGTAAGCACATGGCCATATGAATTTCGTGGAATATATGGATACCGTAATTTTTTAATGGAAGATAGCAATGGAGAACCACTTGTAAAAGCAAACTCTATTTGGTTTTTCTTTGATACAAAAAAGCAAAAACCGATACGAATTGGGAAAGAAAATGTAGAAGGATATGGAGAAGGGGAACGGGGTCCATTAGAGATGAAACAGTTTCCAAAGAGGATTCCTGTTTTTGATTGTTATAGTAGTACTACACCAATCGTGATTATGCAGGCCCATATTGATACCAATGGTCATGTAAATAACGCTCAATATATTGTATTTGCAAAAGAAGCTGCAAACATAACATCACCAATACATACCTTACAAGTTGAATATAAAAAAGGTGCAGTGATTGGAGATATTATTTATCCTCGCGTAACAATAGAAGATGGAAAAAGTACAGTTGTACTTGCCAATGAATCAGGTGAAGTGTATAGTATAGTTTCAATGGAACAAGAATGAAACAATGTTATCGATCGTGAAGGTGCGATCAGAAAGTGAGCAATTATGATTAATTTAGGAATGAAGCAAACATTAGTAGTAAAAAGAGAGAAAGAATTTGGAATTTACTTAGGAGAAGATGGAGTCGAAGACATGGGGGTATTGCTTCCAAAGAAGCAAGTTCCAGAAGGTACAAAAGTTGGAGACGAACTCGAAGTATTTGTTTATAATGATTCTAATGATCGTCTGATTGCCACTGTGAACGAGCCAAAATTGCAAGTAGGAGAGATGGCAGTTTTAGAAGTGAAAGAAGTTACTAAAATTGGTGCTTTTCTCGATATGGGATTAGAAAAAGATGTACTTCTTCCATACAAAGAACAAATGGTACCTGTAAGAAAAGGAGATCAATGCTTAGTCGCTTTATATGTTGACAAAACAAAACGACTTGCAGTTACGACTAAAGTTTATGATAGACTCCGCTCGGATGCCCCTTATGAGAAAGATGATAAGGTAGTTGGAACCGTGTGTGAGATTCATGAAACAATTGGAGCCTTTGTTGCAATTGACAATATGTACTATGGACTAATCCCAAAACAGCAAATTTTCACAAAGTTGCGAATTGGAGAACGTGTTGAAGGTCGAGTAATAAAGGTAAGAGAAGATGGGAAAATCGATATTAGTATCCGTGAAAAAGCTCATGTTCAAATGGATCAAGATGCAGAAGCAATCTTAAAAGTGATTGAAGAATTTGATGGAGTACTACCATTTAATGATAAAGTAAATCCAGAAGTGATAAAAAGAGAATTTAACTTGAGTAAAAATGCATTTAAACGAGCTGTGGGGAGATTACTAAAAGAAGGAAAGATAGAAATCACTGAAAAATCTATCAAAAAACTTTAATAGGAGAATTTACTCATGAATAAACACCAGATAAGAGATTACTTACTCGTGGTTGCTGGGGCTACGATTATGGCATTTGCTATTAAAAGTATCTATGCACCGATAGGTTTGGTAACAGGAGGAGTGTCAGGTCTGGCCATTATATTTAAGACTGTGCTAGGGATTCCTTTATGGATTACCAATACAGTCTTAAATATTCCACTTTTTTTGATATCGTTTTGGCTAAAAGGTTGGAGTTTCATAAAACGATCATTAGTGGCTACAATGACCTTATCTGTTGCGCTTTATTTACTACCTGAAGTTGCACTGTTGACAGATGATCTTTTACTAGCAGCACTATTCGGTGGAATAATATCAGGAATAGGTGCAGGACTTGTGTTTTTGGCACAGGCAACTACTGGTGGAACAGATATGTTTGCAGCTTTGATACAACGGAAGTTGCGCCACTATTCGATTGCTCAGATTATGCAAGTGATTGATGCACTCGTCGTGCTCATTGGAGCCTCTGTTTTCGGCATTCGCTTTGCACTTTACGCATTAATTGCTATTTATGGATTATCAAAAGTCTCAGATGGAATTATGGAAGGGTTGAAATATGCTAAAGTTGCATTTATCATTTCTAATAAAAATGAAATTATTGCCAAATCGATATTAGAAGAGATGAATCGAGGTGTAACAGCATTAAATGGTACTGGAATGTACTCTGGAGAAGAGCGAACAGTTCTTTATTGTGTTGTTGCAAAAAAAGAAATTGTACAATTAAAAGAGATTGTAGTTGGACATGATTCACAATCTTTTATCATTGTAAGCGATGTTCGAGAGGTATTAGGAGAAGGTTTTATCGAATTTAAACAGTAAATAGAGATGAATTTGCAGTAATTATTGGAAGAAACAGCATTTTTTTGAATCGTTATACATAATAAACAAAAGTATAAAAAGATTATTGGATATTTACAATATGGTCAGTTTCCAATATATGTTGTATGATAGCTACAGGTATTAAAGATACAACATTTTAGGAGGAAAATAACAATGGCTAGTTTATTATTAAAAGATGTAACCAAAGCATATCCAAATGGATTTGTGGCAGTAAAAGAATTTAATTTAGAAATTGCAGATAAGGAATTCGTAA
>CAYJKD010000065.1:0-12991 GCA_964370595.1 uncultured Lachnospiraceae bacterium | reverse complement strand
CCAACCCTAACCTTTGCAAAAGACATTATCATGAATCGCGATTTATCGGATTTAAGATATCTTTATGCATATGGGGAATATATTTCTGATGCAGAGTTTCAAATCGCTGATTTTTTAAATGAATTACCAGAAGAATCTATTATAAAAATGGCACAAACTTATACACAAGGATTTAAAAAAGGGTTTGAAGCTACGAAACGTGATATGAGTATAAAGAAATCGGTAATGGTTCGTTATCCGATTGGATTTGAGCGAATGATCCGCGAGTCAATTAGATTATTTCGAGAAATGGGTCTAGAACCTATATTATATCGTAGTGATTCTTGGGTTGTAACCCAAGGAGGGAAACGAAAGATGGGGTACCTATCTAGCGCTTTTAATAAACAGTATGATTATGATCATCGCTATGATAATAGTATCTTCTTAGATAAAAAATTCAAAGAGAAACGATTAATTGCATTAAGGCATGGATATCAATTACTGCATCAACAGGCACGTGACTTTGCAGGTCCAGCAGTTATTGAAACATTTGGGGAGGAAGGATTTCAACCACTCAATAAAAAATATGCGTTAACACAATCGAAGGAACAAGAAAGCTTGTCTATCGAATATGCGAATGAAGCTATGCCAATTTCCAACGAATACATGCCAGGAAGTGAAACTAGTTTTACCATTATTGCCTTTCCTATACCAGCAATTGGCGAACCATACAAAGAAATATTTGAAGAAATCATTCGTATTAATACCCTAGATTACCAATTATACCAAGATATGCAACAAAGGATCATTGATACCCTAGATCATGCAGAGCATGTGGTCATTCGTGGTAGAAATGGAAATGAAACATCCCTTCGTGTATCATTATCAAAGCTTTCCAATCCAATGGCACAGTCAAACTTTGAAAACTGTGTAGCAGATGTTAATATTCCTGTAGGAGAAGTTTTCACTTCTCCAAAGCTTGTAGGTACAAGTGGATTGTTACATGTAAAAAAAGTATATTTAGGAGATTTTCAATACGAGAATTTAAAAATTTGGTTTGAAGATGGAATGATAACAAACTATTCTTGTGATAATTTTGATAATCTTGAAGAAGGAAAGACGTTGATTCGTCAACAGATTCTTAAAAATCATGAAACATTACCAATGGGAGAATTCGCAATCGGAACCAATACAACTGCATATGCAGTATCAGAAAAATACGGAATTACACAAAAACTTCCAATTTTAATTGCTGAAAAAATGGGACCTCATTTTGCAGTAGGAGATACCTGTTATAGTTGGTCGGAAGATAATGCAGTATATAACCCAGATGGAAAAGAAATTGTTGCAAGAGACAATGAAATCTCATTGCTTCGTAAAGAAGATTTGTCAAAAGCATATTACGGGTGCCATACAGATATTACAATTCCATATTCAGAGCTTGATGAAATCATAGCGATTGATGAAAATGGGATGAGTTATTCTGTAATTAGAGAAGGTAAATTTGTAGTTAGTGGAACAGAAAAATTAAATGAGCCTTTTGCTGAAATGGAATAAAAATAAAAATCAATCTATAAGATATTTATGGATTGATTTTTTTTAGTTTATCCATTGACGTACAAGCAAAAATTTAGTATTATAAGTTATATGAACATAATAACTATCATTTATTAGATGTAATAATAAATGATGATTGAATTTGAAAGGATTAATAATAGCATGGCAAAAGTAGGAATTGTAATGGGAAGCGACTCGGATTTAGAAATCATGTCACAAGCAGCGGAAATGCTTGAAAAATTTGGAATTGAGTATGAAATGACAATTATTTCGGCTCATCGTGCACCAGATGTATTTTTTGAGTGGGCAAAGGGAGCAGAAAATCGTGGAGTGAAAGTAATTATTGCTGGAGCTGGAAAAGCTGCTCATCTACCTGGAATGTGTGCATCGATTTTTCCTATGCCTGTAATTGGCATTCCTATGAAAACATCAGATTTGGGTGGAGTAGACTCCCTTTACTCAATTGTTCAAATGCCATCTGGAATTCCAGTAGCTACAGTAGCAATTAATGGTGGGATGAATGCAGGAATTTTAGCAGCAAAAATATTATCTACTTCAGATTCAGACTTATTGGAAAAATTAAAAGAATATTCAACTTCTTTAAAAGAAGGTGTGCTTGAAAAAGGAAAGAAATTAGAGAGTATTGGATACAAAGAATATTTGAATAAATAATTGAAAAGAAACCGTTAGATATGACAAAATGTAATTTTGGAGGGTGAATCATGGATTACAAAAAGGCTGGTGTAGATATTGAGGCTGGATACAAATCAGTAGAATTGATGAAAAAGCATGTTATGGAAACAATGAGGCCTGAAGTACTTGGAGGAATTGGAGGATTTTCAGGAGCTTTTTCATTAAAAGCAATAAAAGATATGGAAGATCCTGTATTGCTATCTGGAACCGATGGAGTTGGAACGAAATTGAAACTAGGCTTTTTGATGGATAAACATGATACGGTTGGAATTGACTGTGTTGCAATGTGTGTCAATGATGTTGCCTGTGCAGGAGGAGAGCCACTATTTTTCTTGGATTATATTGCATGTGGGAAAAACATACCAGAAAAAATAGCAACGATTGTTAGTGGCGTTGCAGAGGGGTGTAAACAATCAGGAGCTTCTCTTGTGGGAGGAGAAACAGCTGAAATGCCTGGATTTTATCCAGAAGATGAATACGATCTTGCAGGATTTGCAGTTGGTGTGGTTGATCGGAAAGATTTAATTGATGGTTCTCATTTAGAAGAAGGAGATGTCTTAATCGGGATTGCTTCCTCTGGTGTACACAGTAATGGGTTTTCGTTAGTTCGTAAAATATTTGAACAAGAATTAACAAAAGAAGGTTTAAATGTCTATTATGATATGTTAGGTACTACATTAGGAGAAGCACTGGTTGCACCTACTAAAATTTATGTAAAGGCATTAAAAGCGATTAAAGATGCTGGAGTTCAAGTGCGAGCATGCTCACATATTACTGGTGGTGGATTCTATGAAAATGTTCCCCGTATGCTAAAAGAAGGTATGCACGCAGAAATTATAAAAGATAGCTATGAGATTCCTCATATTTTTAAACTCATTGAGCAAAAAGGGAACGTAGCAGAAGATATGATGTATAATACATTTAATATGGGGATTGGAATGATGGTAGCAGTTAGGCCATCAGATGTTGAACTTACCCTAGAGGCAATTACTTCAACAGGAGAAACTTGTTATAAAATTGGAATAATAAAATCTGGTGAAATTGGTGTAACTTTATGCTAAGAGTTGGAATACTAGTATCTGGTGGTGGTACAAATTTGCAAGCTATCTTAGATGCAGTTCAAAATAAAGTAATAGTACATGCAGAAATTAGTGTTGTAATTAGTAACAATCCAAGTGCTTATGCTTTAGAGCGAGCAAGATTAGCAGATATAGATGCTTTGTGTGTATCGCCAAAAGATTTTTCGGACCGAACAATGTTTTACGAAGCCTTATTGAAAACGTTGAAGGATTATCAACTAGATCTTATTGTATTGGCTGGATATCTGGTTAAAATACCTCCTAGTATTGTTGAATCATTTGAAAAAAGAATCATAAATATTCATCCATCCCTTATTCCCTCATTTTGTGGTGAGGGGTATTATGGAATTGGCGTTCATGAAGCTGCGCTAGCTAGAGGAGTAAAGCTAACAGGTGCAACAGTACACTATGTAGATACGGGAATGGATACAGGAGAAATCTTATTACAAAAATCAGTTGAAGTAAAAATAGGGGATACACCAGAGATATTGCAACGTAGGGTTATGGAAGAAGCAGAATGGATTTTATTACCTCAAGCCATTGAAATGATAGCAAGTGGAGGAGAAAAATGAAAGTATTGATTGTTGGAGGCGGTGGAAGAGAGCATGCAATTGCTTGGAAAATCGCTCAAAATAAAGATGTGAAAGAACTTTACTGTGCACCGGGCAATGCAGGAATTGAAAAAATTGCAACCTGTATTCCAATTGGTGTGATGGAGTTTGAAGCACTTACGGAATTTGCAAAAGAAAAAAAGATTGATTTGGTTATAATCGGACCAGATGATCCATTAGCAGCTGGTATTGTTGATGTAATGGAGTCAGCAGGATTACGTGTATTTGGACCGAATAAATCTGCAGCAATACTGGAAGGATCTAAAGCATTTTCAAAAGACTTGATGAAAAAGTATAATATTCCAACTGCTCTATATGAAAATTTTGATTCAGCAAAAAAAGCAATTGCATATTTAGAACAACAACAAATGCCTGTTGTTCTAAAAGCAGATGGTCTAGCCCTTGGCAAAGGAGTATTGATATGTAATACATTAGAGGAAGCAAAAGAAGGCGTAAAAGCTTTAATGGAAGAAAAGCAATTTGGATCCGCAGGGAATCGAATTGTCATTGAAGAATTTATGACAGGTAGAGAGGTGTCAGTACTTGCTTTTGTAGATGGAAAAACAGTTCAAATTATGACATCTGCGCAAGATCATAAAAGGGCAAAAGATGGGGATCAAGGTTTAAATACAGGAGGGATGGGTACGTTTTCTCCTAGTCCATTCTATACGGAAGAAGTTGATAGGTTCTGTAAACAACACATCTACCAAGCAACCGTTGATGCCATGAGAGATGAGGGTCGTCCATTTAAAGGGATTATCTTCTTCGGGCTTATGTTAACAAAAGATGGACCAAAAGTTTTAGAGTATAATGCACGATTTGGAGATCCAGAAACACAAGTGGTTTTACCGCGAATGAAAAATGATTTAATTGAAGTATTCGAAGCTTGTATTGATGGGAAATTACATGAAATCAAACTAGAATTTGAAGATTATGCAGCAGTTTGTGTTGTTTTAGCATCTGGTGGATATCCAGAGTCCTATCAGAAGGGATATCCAATTAGTGGACTTGATAAGTTTGAACATGATAAAAATAACCTTGTATTTCATGCAGGAACAGATATGAATGAATCGGGTGCAATCGTTACAAATGGTGGTCGTGTATTAGGAATAACAAGTTTTGGAAGTGATTTAAAAGAAGCGAGAAAAAATGCATACAATGCAACTAAAAAGATTTCTTTTGAAAAAATGTATATGAGAAGCGATATTGGGAACGCAATCGAAGAGAATGAGATATGATATAACGAGTAATAAGAAAAACGTATACAACCTTTATTTTGTTGAGGTCTATATACGTTTTTTTTATATTTGTATTGATGTTATGAATTATACATGTGGAAGATTCCAGTGATAATGCCTTGCGAGTATTCTTGTAATAACCACTAAAATAGAACTGATTAGAATCGCAAAGTTTTTATCCATAACATTTAGTAGTAAGACATAAGTAATTGCACCGATTAAAGAAGCACAAGCATAAAAGTGCTTTTTTAAAATATAAGGAGTATTCAGTGCCATAATATCACGGAGAAGTCCTCCACCAACACCTGTAATAACTCCAAGAAATAGGATTAAAAAGGTATAATCCTTGTATCCAGATTCGATTGCAGTATCAATTCCAACAACAGTAAATACACCAAGTCCAACAGCATCAAGGAAGTTTGTGATTACTTCTGTTGTATGAGAAGAAAATTCATCCATTACACGGTTTCTCATCTTAATAATGAAAAATAAGAATATAACAGATATAAATGCAGTAGATACATAAATTGGATTTGTAAACAATGCTGGGGGATGGATACCAATTAAAATATCTCGAAGCATTCCGCCTCCTACAGCTGTTGTAACGCCTAAAACAACAATGCCTAACAAATCAAGATCTTTTTTTATTGCAACCATAGCTCCTGAACAAGCAAATGCAATGGTACCGAGTAATTCAATAAACAAAAACATAATACAACCATCCTATTTTTTCTTTTTCTCTGTAATTCCACTTTGTTGAAACATCTCATCAATGAGTAATTCAATCATTTGTTTTTTTAAATATACGTCAAAGGCTAATTCACAAATAAAAGCAAATCGTTGCAAATACTCTCGTTCGGATGGGTCGCTCTCTTGAAATTTTTCTTCAGAGTCGCGAAATTTCAAAATAACATCTTTTTGAAGACGTTCCATTTGTTCATGACCGAGAGAACAAACCTCCTCGTATACGGACACTAAGGAAGTATTACTTGATTCAGAAAAATGATTTATGGTCAATGGCTCAAACAAACGTTCGATATCATTAAAAGAAAGTAAATTTTTGAAATAATAAATAAACAAGAGTAGCAACATGTGCTCTTTGGAGTATTTTTTCTTAATTGGTGGAGGAAGAAGATTATTCTTCGCATAGTTATTAATCATTGTTTTTGTAAGAATCTTATCTTCAGGTACTCGCTTTGTGTTCTTTAAATGATCCTCCATAAATGTGGTTACTTGGTCCATATACAAATCGATATCAGGTATATTTTCTGCTTTTACATATGAAATTTTTGTTATTCGCTCTAAAATTTCACGTAATAAATCTTCATTTGATTTCATAATAGTCACCTCACTCCTATTATATCGAAAGGTGCATGTTCTGGCAAGTACGTGTTGGAAGGAAAATTAAAAAATAATATTGAAATCTAAAAAAAAGTTTGATACAATGTTTATTATCAATAAACAAAATACTTAAGGAGGCTATACATGAAAAAGATTATCGCTACAACGAATGCGCCATCTGCAATCGGACCATATTCACAAGCAGTACAAGCTGGAGGAACTATTTTTATTTCCGGACAATTGCCAATCGATCCAGCTACAGGAGAATTTGCAGGAGATGATATCAAATCTCAAACAAAGCAAGCACTTACAAATTTAAAGAGTATTCTTGAAAGCCAAGGATTAACAATGGCTAATCTTGTAAAAACAACAGTATTGCTACAAAATATGAGTGATTTTGCTGCTATGAACGAAGTATATGCAACATTTTTTGATTCAGATTATCCAGCTCGTGCAGCATTTGAAGTAGCTGCATTGCCAAAAGCTGCATTGGTTGAAATTGAAGCAGTTGCTTACTGTGAGTAAATCATATTAGGAAATATAAAACCACCGTTACTGGTGGTTTTGTTTGTTTTTATTCGATATACTTGCAAGTGAAACAGAAGATTGTTATGATATAAGAAATGCTTAAATTTTTAACAATAGGTTTGAACGAAGAAAGGAGAAGTTATGAATGAATTAGATATGATTTATGAATGCGCTAGAATAATAAAAGAGCGTATTGATGTAACCCCAACTGTTGGAATGATTTTAGGAAGTGGGTTAGGAGAGTATGCAGAAAAGATTGAAAATCCGATAAAAATTCCATACTCAGACCTTCCTAATTTTCCTGTGTCTACTGTACACGGACATGAAGGACAATTTGTTGTGGGAACACTTCATGGGAAATCAGTGATTGCAATGCAAGGTAGAGTTCACTATTATGAAGGATATTCTCAGAGAGAAATCACATTACCAATTCGAATTATGAAAGTGTTAGGTGTGGATTATATGGTAATTACTAACGCTGCAGGTGGTGTGAATCGCAATTATAAACCTGGAACTTTAATGTTAATACGCGACCATATTAATTTCTCTGGTAGCCATCCTTTGATTGGTGGAAATTTAGAAGAGTTTGGAGCAAGATTTCCAGATTTGACAACAATTTATAGAAAATCTTTAAGAGAACAATTAAAGAGCACTGCAAAAAGAGAGGGAATCCATTTAGAGGAAGGCGTTTATATGATGTTTTCGGGTCCTTCCTATGAGACTCCTTCAGAAGTAATATTTGCAGAGCGTTTCGGTGCAGATGCAGTTGGAATGTCTACGGTTCCAGAAGCAATTGTATGTGCACACTGCAATATCCCAGTTATTGGTATTTCTTGTATCACAAATATGGGAGCTGGAATCTTAGATCAACCATTAGACCATAGTGAAGTAATGGAAACTGCTAATATGGTAAAAAAAGATTTTATAAAAGTACTAGATTTAATCCTATCAGAAGTAATATAACGAATAAAGATAAAGTGAAAAAAGAAAGGTATATGCTGTTATGAACAGACACAGCATATAAAATAAGTATGGATAATAAAATAAAAATGTTATTAGGAACAGTTGATCATACACTTCTGAAACAAGAAGCAGTTTGGTCTGATATTAAAAAAATATGTGATGAAGCTGTAGAGTATCATACGGCGTCTGTTTGTATTCCACCTAGCTTTGTAAAAGAGGCAGCCCAATACTTAGAAGGTAAAACTCCTGTTTGTACAGTAATTGGATTTCCCAATGGATATCAAACAACAAAAGTAAAGGTTTATGAAACGTTAGATGCGATTGAAAATGGTGCGAAAGAAATCGATATGGTTATCAATATTGGTTGGGCAAAAGCTGGTCTTTTCGATAAAATTCAAGAAGAGATAAGTCAAATCAAAAAAGCATGTGGAGTTATCATACTCAAAGTAATTATCGAAACTTGCTTGCTTAATGAGGAAGAGAAAATCAAATTATGTGATGTTGTAACAAGGTCAGGTGCAGATTTCATTAAAACTTCAACTGGATTCTCTACAGATGGGGCGACTCCTGAAGATATTAAAATTTTCTCAAAACATGTAGGTAAAGATGTGAAAATAAAAGCAGCTGGCGGTATTGCTACACTATCTGATGGAGAAACATTTATTGAGCTAGGTGCACATAGACTTGGTACTAGTCGTATGATAAAGCTAGCTCAAAACACGGAAGCGGATGGTTATTAATAAAATAATGAGGCTCATTGCAAATATTATGTTTGCAATGAGTTCTTTCTTTATGTTATACTATAAGTCTACTATCAGAGGGTAGGATGAAATTCAAGAGAAAGGTGTTGTTACAAATATTGTACAACAACAGTGAAATATGGGAATATATGATTCATTAAACGATATGCAAAGGGAAGCAGTTTATCACACAGAAGGTCCTTTGCTAATCCTTGCAGGAGCTGGTTCAGGCAAAACTAGGGTTTTGACACATCGAATTGCTTATTTAATTCAAGAAAAGGGTATTGAGCCATGGAATATTATGGCAATAACATTTACCAATAAAGCTGCAAAGGAAATGCGAGAACGAGTTGATCAAATTGTTACTTTTGGATCCGAGAGTATATGGGTTAGCACATTTCATTCTTCATGTGTAAAAATACTTAGAAGGTTTATAGAACATATCGGTTATGATTCGAACTTTACTATCTATGATACGGATGACCAACGCGTACTTATGCGCAATATTCTAAAAGAAATGGATTTGGATACAAAACAGTTTCGAGATCGTGCAATACTGTCTACAATCTCAAGTGCAAAAAATGAGTTAATCGATGCAAACGAATTTCTTCTAAATGCTGGTGGCGATTGGAGAGAAAAAAAGATCGGAGAAATTTATAAAGAATATCAAAGTCAATTGCATAAGAATAATGCGTTGGATTTTGATGATTTAATTTTTCGTACAGTAGAATTATTGAGAAGTAATAAAGAAGTACTGAATTATTACCAAGAAAAATTCAAACATATTATGGTAGATGAATATCAAGATACGAATACAGCACAGTTTCAGCTAATATCATTATTAGCTGGTAAATATAAAAATTTATGTGTAGTAGGAGATGATGACCAATCGATTTATAAGTTTCGCGGTGCAAATATTAGAAATATTCTTGATTTTGAGCAAGAATATACAGGAACAAGAGTTATTAAGTTAGAACAGAACTATCGTTCAACTGCAAATATTCTTAATGCTGCAAATGTTGTTATTAAGAATAATAAAGGAAGAAAAGAAAAAGCACTTTGGACAACAAATGAAGATGGAACCCCAGTGCAGTTTAAGCAATATGAAAATGCTTATGAAGAAGCATTAGAAATCATAAGAGAAATTAATAAAAGTGAAATTTCATTTGATAAAACAGCTGTGCTCTATCGAACTAACGCCCAATCACGACTAATTGAAGAGCAATGTGTACAAAACAGTATTCCTTATCGTCTCATAGGTGGAGTGAATTTCTATCAGAGAAAAGAAATAAAGGATATGGTATGTTATTTAAAAACCATTGGGAATGGAAGAGATGATATTGCTGTAAAAAGAGTTATTAATGTGCCAAAGCGTGGAATTGGAGCAACGAGTATTACAAAAGTAACAGCGTTTGCAATTGAACAAAATATTAGTTTTTATGAAGGTTGTAAACGAGCAAAAGAAATTACAACACTAGGTAAGGCATCAGAAAAGATTTTGAAATTTGTTCAATTTATTGAAGAGATGCGATATCATTTAGCAAATGGAAAAACAGTTGATGATGTCATTCAATATATTTTAACAGGAACAGATTATGAAGCAGAGATTTTAGCAGAAGGAAAAGATGAAGCTGCGAATCGTTTAGATAATATTAATGAATTAAAAAACAAAGCAATAGCATATTATACGCATAATGATATTTCGGATATTCATGGATTCTTAGAAGAAATTGCACTAGTGGCAGAAGTTGATAATTTAGATGAATCTGAAAGTAGAATTACACTGATGACGCTTCATAGTGCAAAAGGACTTGAATTTCCACAAGTATTTTTAACGGGTATGGAAGAAGGATTATTTCCTGGATCTAGAGTAATATATGGAGATGACCCATCTGAATTAGAGGAAGAACGTCGCCTATGTTATGTTGGAATTACAAGAGCTATGAATCGATTGATAATGACTGCTGCAAAAAGCCGTATGACAAATGGCGAGATTCACCATTCAAAAGTTAGCCGATTTATTGATGAAATCCCTCAAGAATTACTTTCTGAAAATAGACTCCATCCAAGGAGTGTAACTTCAAATGAACCGACAAAAGGAAAATCTAGTTCAATCCATAGTTTTGGAAAAAGCGTGGAACAACCAGTTTCATTTGGAAAGGCATTTTCTATTGAAAAATCATCAAATCTAGGATATGAGGTGGGGAATCGTGTAAGCCATATCAAATTTGGAACAGGTGTTGTAGAAGCAATTGAAGAAGGAAAAAAGGATTTTGAAGTAAGTGTAAATTTTGATTCATTTGGAATAAAAAAAATGTTTGCATCGTTTGCAAAATTAAAGCTTGTTGAAAAAATCTAATTAATAGGTAGAAAAAAGAAAAAAGTAATGATATAATATAAAATATTCAATGAAAATATCATTAAGACTTGAAAGGATGTGGCGATATGGGGAAATTTGACTGCTTTGGAAAAGAAGCGATGAACCGTGTGGAAGACATTGTTAGCTCCACAAAATTAAATGAATTCTTGAATAGAAAAGAAGAAGAGGAAAAGAAGAAAAATAATCTACTTTGGATATTAGCGATTATTGGTGCAGTTGCAGCAGTAGCAGCGATTGCGTATGGTGTGTATCGGTTCTTTACTCCTGACTACTTAGAAGACTTTGAAGATGATTTTGATGATGACTTCGAAGATGACTTTTTTGAAGATGAAGATTTAAATACAACAAAGTAATTATTATGTTACAAAGAATATGAAATGGTAAAAGGGCGTGTTTCCTAAGTGAAACGCGCTTTTTCACTGTATTAATAATAGTTTGATAGTTAAGAAGGAGTAAAATCGAATGAAAAAGGGTCAAGTAATTGAAGGGAAGATTTCATATGTTGATTTTCCAAATAAAGGAGTCTGTTTGGTTGATGGGGAGAAGGTAGTTGTAAAAAATACACTTCCTGGTCAAGCGGTTCGCTTCATGATAAATAAAAAACGAAAAGATAAATGTGAGGGTAGATGCTTAGAAATTCTAGAGCGTTCGCCTTTAGAGAGCAATGAGGAAACTTGTGTTGATTTTGGAACTTGTGGTGGATGTCTTTATCAAAGTATTCCCTATGAAAATCAGTTGAACATGAAAGAAGAGCAAATCCTAAAATTGTTAAATGCAGTATGCAACGATATTCATTATGAAGGAATAAAAGGGAGTCCAATTTCTGAAGGATATCGTAATAAAATGGAGTATTCTTTTGGCGATTCTATTAAAGATGGCCCGCTAGCGTTAGGTATGCATAAGAGAGGTAGTTTCCATGATATCGTGACTACGAATCATTGTAAGATAGTCCATGATGATTTTAATAAAATTTTAACTGCTACCTTAGAATTTTTTGATGGAAATAAAATTTCTTTTTATAAAAAATTAAAGCATATTGGATATTTAAGACATCTATTAGTTCGCAGAGCTGTCAAAACGGGCGAAATATTAGTGGGGCTAGTTACTTCAACACAAACAGAGGATTTTACGATTGAAGAATCACAATTATTGGATCACTGGAAAGAATGTCTGTTGTCATTAGATTTAGTTGGAACATTTTCTGGAATTTTGCAGATTAAGAATGATAGTTTAGCTGATGTTGTAAAAAGTGACGAAACCGTTATTTTACACGGACAAGATTATTTTTTTGAAGAACTTTTAGGCCTAACATTTAAAATTTCTCCATTTTCATTTTTTCAAACAAACTCTTTAGGTGCTGAGGTGCTTTATGAAGCTGCAAGAGATTTTATTGGAAATATTGAAAATAAAGTAGTATTTGATCTTTATAGTGGAACTGGAACGATTGCACAAATGCTAGCTCCTGTTGCGAAAAAAGTAATTGGTGTAGAAATTGTAGAAGAAGCAGTGGAAGCTGCTAAAATAAATGCGGTTGCAAATGAATTAAGTAATTGTGAATTCATTGCTGGAGATGTATTAAAAGTAGTGGAAGAGTTAGAAGAAAAACCAGATTTTATTGTACTTGATCCTCCAAGAGAAGGGATTCATCCTAAAGCAATTGGGAAAATTATTAATTTTGGAGTGGAGAACATGTTATACATTTCATGTAAACCGACTAGTTTGTGTAGGGATCTAGAAATACTTCAAGCTCATGGTTATGAGGTTAAGAGAAGTTGCCTGATTGATATGTTTCCGTCTACGAGTCAAATAGAGACGATGGTATTGATAACCAAGCAAAAAAGCTAGTGTTTATAAGGGTTTGTGAAGTGTGTATTGCAATTCT
>CAYJKD010000064.1:5851-13083 GCA_964370595.1 uncultured Lachnospiraceae bacterium | reverse complement strand
ATTTTAGTAATGTAAGATTAGTACTAGAAAATGAAAAAATTCCAATGGTAGAAGCAGAAGTTACGATGATTCCACAAACATGGGTTTCACTTTCCGGTGAAGAAGATATCAAAAAAATGAATAAACTTTTAGATTTATTAGATGTTGATGATGATGTACAAGGGGTACACCATAACTGGGAAAATGCAGAATAAAATTTAATGATAGAAAAAAGAGAAAATGTGCCAATCGGCACATTTTTTCTTTTTTTTTCTTGTGCTACAATGGAGTTATGTTATGTGAAAGGAAGATTCATTATGTACCGAGTTCTAATTGTAGATGACCAACAAAGTTCAAGAGAGCTTATGTGTTATGCAGCTTCAGAAAGGGAAAATTATCAAGTAGTGGGGGCTTTAGAAGATGCATACGATGCAATTGACTTTTGTAAAAATAATTCAGTAGATCTTATTTTGATGGATATCTACACGGCAAAAAAAGAAAATGGCATTGAAGTATCAAAGATTATAAAGGAAAACAATCAAAACATAAAAATTATTATTGTTACCTTCCTAGTTGCACAGGAGCATATAGATAAAGCAAGGGAATATGGGTTAGAAGGGTTTTGGTATAAAGATCATAATGATCAAAAATTAGTTGATGTAATGAATCTGGTTATGGAAGGAAATATTATTTATCCAGATAGCCTACCCAATATCGTAGTAGGATTAGCGAAAGCATCCGAATTTACGAAACAAGAATTGGTGGTATTAAAACATATCATTAATGGATATCAATATAGCGAAATTTGCCAAATGTTAAATATTACAAGAAGTACACTGAATTATCATATTGCTAATTTAAAATCGAAAACGGGATATGAAAGTATTCTAAAGCTAGCAGTAGATGTTGCAATGCAGAAATTTATTATTGCAGAGAGCAATGAAATTGAATTATAATAAAGATGTCAGACTAATCTGACATCTTTATTTCTGAGCAGAGATACTGTACATTTGTATAGGGAAAAAAATAGGTAATTTTGATAAAATTAAATATCTGAAATAGAACGAAGGAGGAATTGATTTGGAGCAGAAAATATTGAAGGTTTTTTTTATACTTGTACAGGTATGTCCTATTTAGTAGATGCAATCGATAGTTTATAAATAATTTGCAGGGGAGAGAGTATGCAAAGATATAAGGCACCAATGTTATTGCTATTCGTAATCTTACTTTTTTTTATAGGATATTATTTTCAGGGAAAACCTACAAATTCAGATTTAATTGCTTCTGCGGAGGACTCCATATACATAGAAAATATAGAAGCATTGCAAAAAGATTTAGAAGTAGAAGTGTGTAGGTATCAATCTCCTTTACGATTATTAAAAGATGGAGTTAGCATAGTTGCATCTGAGGCACAATCAGACGTTCTTATTCAAGAAAATACAGATTATGAATTTATACCACATTATAAACAAACAGTAGTAATTGCAATCGATAGAACAAAAACAAATGAAGAAATTGAAACATTTCGAGATTTACTAAAAACAAATGAAGAAATTAATTTTGATTTAGGGCAAGAGATTGATGAATCAATGTGGGAGTATCCGAAATCTCATCAAATTTTTATATCAATGGCATATGGTCTTTATGGCGATTATGATTTGGATTCATTAGGGAGTGCAATAAAATCGATTGCTGACGAAGATCGTTTTTTTACAGACGATATGGGAAAGCCAATTATTGTAACATATGATAGTATTGCAGTACAAATGAATAAGCAAGGGAGAGCGTTGGAGATTGTTGTACCAAAGGATGGCACATTATCTCTAAGTTATGGCGTTTTATTATATAAGGACAGCATTCGATTCCATGAGAAACTAGAAGATGAATTAGTGAAAAGTGGATATCGGCTTGTGGACAACACAGCAGACCAAGGATATTATCCGTCTGAAGAAAATTATCATATCAGCCATGAAGTTACAGATTTTGACCGTTATAATGAAGCGGCAAGAATGGTATCAAAAACAATTATGCAACAATCATTTGAAACAAAAGAATATAGTTTTGTTAATTCCAAAGAAAATACAGCATTTTACTTATTCCTTTTATTCGTTATTATTATTTATACCATATCATTGACCCACCGCATGACAGATGAAAAGATTCTTAAATCAGTTATGATTGGATTTATATTATTAGTACTGTTTATTACCTTAGCAGTATTAAAATCCATTAGTAATGAAAATAATGATTTGGAAATTGCGGTTTGGTATAGTTATTATATTCCGATTTTATTGATGCCTGCATCGCTAGTGTATATTACATTTTATTCCTCACATCCAAAGAAAAAAAAGCTGTTTTTGAATATTTACAAAGGATATTTGGCAATATCCATTCTACTACTTGGGTTTGTAATGACAAATAATAAACATGGAATGGTATTTCATGTTTATATTCAGTCTGACTTTACTTACTCCTATGAATATAATACAGGCTACTATTACTTGATTGGTTGGGTACTTGTTAGTTTAGTTGTAGCCCTTGGCACGCTTGTGTATAAAGGATTTACTTCTCCTAAGAAAATGGCATTTATTTATCCTGTTATTTTAAATATCGTATTGGTATTTTATATTATCGCTTATATTTGTGGTGTGGAAATTATCCGACAATTTGAGCTTGCATTCGGAAATGCAATTATTTTATTGTTTTATGTAGAAGCTTGTATGCGAAGTAGGATTTTTCCTAGTAATAAGGGGTATGAGAAGTTTTTCTTTAATTCGAGCCTGGCAATGAAAATTACGGATAAAAGTGGAAATGTTGCTAAAAACTCCAGAGTGATTATGAATATTGATCAAAATTTCATATTGAAAGAGACACCGATTATCGGAGGAAAATTTTCTTATTATGAGGATTATTCATCTTTGAATTCGGCTTTGGATAAGATATCTAAAATCAATGAAGAGTTACGTCAAAACAATGATTTTTTACTCCAAAAAGGAAGTGTGAATGCAAATCTTGCAGCGTTGATGGCAGAAGAAACGGTATATGAAAATATAGATCGGGTTTTAATTGCAGGAATTGATAAAGTAAAAAAACAAATCGAGACATTAAAGAAAAACTCGAAGGACAAGAAAGCATTAGAAGTGATCAATCTCTTGATTTGTATGATAAAAAGAGAATGTATGTTTCGCATTAATGTATTATACCAAAAGTATCAACAAGCAGGAATTTTTGTAAGCGCAATTCATGAGATTAAAGGCTATACAGCATCGATTAATTTAAATATTAGTGTACTTTGCACTTATGTTGGAGATTTAAAAACAATCGATATTTTATCCATGTATCGTTTTCTTGTTGAATTAGTGGAACAAACCATTGCGCAAGGATGTGAAAATATGGTTGTTCAAATGTATGAAACTCCAACAACCATTACATTTTCAGTTATTCCAGATCAAGTTATTTTTGGGCATGAAATTGAGAAGCAGTTCAAAGGATTTACGAATTTCATTTTAGAAGTAA
Source organism: uncultured Lachnospiraceae bacterium (assembly GCA_964370595.1). GTDB lineage: Bacteria > Bacillota > Clostridia > Lachnospirales > Lachnospiraceae > Brotaphodocola. Next base: position 9,588 of record CAYJKD010000064.1, on the reverse strand, counting down.
GACCTTGGGAAAGTTCAGAAGCATACTTATTGCACTTTAAAAAGGAGAAAGATATCAATGAATAATTTATATTTTCAATCCTATTATGAACTTGTATTGCTTTTTTCTTTTGCCCTTATCCTATTTATGATTGAATGCGTGTATTTTGGAGAGATGATTTGTAATTACAAAACACAAAAAGTTAATGCTATTATGGGTGAAGTTGTACTTCTTCTCTATATAACAAGTATGACGTTACTACCTATGATTGTTCTTTCGAATAAACGTTATGGCATTGTCAGTTTATCCTTTTTGGATCAATCTTTACTAATTTGTGGATTTGTAACAATTGTTTACTATATGACAAATTTTCAAATAAAAAAGAAAGAAAACATACTTGTAATAATAGGCATCCTACTTACATTTGCAGATATAATTCCGAATATTGATTATTCCATTTTGTATATTCTTTCTATAATTGTATTAATTATCCGTTCGTTTATTTTATCGATGAAGTTCTATTATATGAAGATAAGCGAATTATCCGCGTTTTCAATCAAAGAAGGATTGGATACACTGCCAGCAGGTGTTATGTTTTGTGACATGAATGGGTATATTTATTTGATAAATAAAAAAATGCACGAATTGATTTGGCGTTTTACCAATCAAGATTGTAAGAATGGAAAATTATTTTGGGAAATGCTTGAACAGGGTACACTCATCGAAGATGAGTGCCAAATCGTGGAAGGAGATGTGGTTATTCGTTCTACCTTAGATGCATGGAGGTTTTCGAAACGAATATTTAGAGAAAAAAACACAACATATTTTGAAATCATTGCAATTGATGCAACCGAGAGCATCGGAGCATTCTATAAGTTAGAAGAGGAAAGTGAAAAACTAATGCTTCAAACAGAGGAGATTAGAACGCTTAATCGAAATATGGAGAAACTGAGACGAGAAAAGGAGTATTCTCGCATTCGTTCCCAAGTACATGACGTACTCGGTCAGAGGCTAACAGCAATGCAGCGGATGAGCCAAAGTGGTAATATTGCGAATTACAACGATTTTTTAGAACTTTTGCAGGATACAATTAAACAGATTAAAGAAAAAAGAGGGGGGGACTCAAAAGACCTATTTGCAGAAATCTATTATTATTTTAAGCGAATTGGGCTATCCATCGAACTAGTGGATGAACTTCCAGAAGAGGAAGAGATCACATTTATGTTCTTAGCAGTTCTACGTGAAGCCTGTACCAATGCAATTCGCCATGCAGGTGCAACAATCGTATTTGTAAGAATTTATAAAAGTATCGAGAAATATCGAATTGAAATTACAGATAATGGAGAAAAACCAAAGAAAGGACTAATTGAAGGCGGGGGGCTATTTGGCATTCGAAATCGTATCGAAAATGCAGGAGGAACATTAAAGGTTGAGGTTATTCCTGAATTTAGTTTGATTATTACAATTGGTAGAGGTAAGAGGGATGATAAGAGTATTAGTAGTAGATGATCATAAATCTGTCTTAGATGCATTTAGCAATGTGATTGAGTCAGAAGGGGATATGGAATTGGTTGGAAGTTCTAGTGATGTAAAATCAGTGGTTAGCTTATGTAAAAGACTAAAACCAGATGTGATTTTATCTGATATTTCCATGGAGCATGTGGATAGTGGAATTAAGCTTGCTGAAAAACTTAAATTTGAGTTTCCACAAATCAAAGTTATATTGATGTCTGGATTTGATGAAATTTCGTATATACCAGAAGCGAAAAAGGCTGGTGCAGATGCATTTTTATCAAAATCATCTGCGATTCACGATTTTGTAAACATGATACGTGCTGTAATGGAAGGACAAGGTACCTTTCCAGAGGCAGTACAAATTCCTACTGCAAACGGAGAAGCTCCATTTACAGAGCGTGAGCTAGAGGTGCTAAAATTGCTATGCCACTCGTATTCTCGTAAGGAAATTGCAGAAACGATGTCGATTGCAGAAGGAACGGTAAAACGTCATATAGAAAATATGTTGTTAAAGTCGGATTGTAAGAATACGATGGAACTCGTTGTATATGTAGTAGGGAATGGATGGATCTCTTCGAAGTAGAGTAGATGAAAAGAAAATAAGAAGATAAGACAAGGGCTATGATAAAAAAATCATAGCTCTTATTTTGTATCTATTTATTTTGTTTGTCCGATGTCTCAGGAGTATGCTTTTTGATCAAATCCTCAATTGCCTCATCAAGCAAACGGCTTTTTGGGATACGACTTTCTTTTGATAATTGATCAAAAATTGGAACTAATTCATTTTTTAGAGAAGATGTGAAGCGTGTACGATTTTTTAAATATGGTTCTGCCATACGGATACCTCCAAGTACGTTATGTGTCCATTGTAACTTAAAAATGGAATACATACAATTGGTTGAAAATAGACACTATATAGTATATAATTAATAATATCTATTTATTATATAATTAATCTGCATATTATCTACAATTCATGTGGTAATTAATAAAAATATAATAAATATAATATTTCTCTTAAATAAACTAATAATATTTGATTAGTTTACATAAATAATTTAAAATGAAATTAAGAGAAAATTGAGCGGAACTAGAATAAAAATAAAACCAATACAATATGTGTCCATGTCAATATGCTATTCTTATTGAAATAAAAAAGGAGGATGAATTATTGATAGAAGAAGTATATGAAAATAAAGACTTTCGTGGAAATAAAGGATTTCGTTTATTAAACATGTATGAGCAGTTGAACAAAGGCGAAGGGTTAGTGAAATCCAAATTAGCTGTTCGGTTTGGGGTAGGAGAAAAGACGATACAAAGAGATATTGATGAGTTAAGAGCATATCTTGCAGAGATGCATTATTCAGAAGTAGATAACATATTAAAATATGATAGGGCACGTAATGTTTACTCTTTAGAACGGTTAGAAAGAGAATGGTTTACAAATGAAGAGGTGCTTACAATTGCTAAAATCTTACTTGAGAGCCGTGGTCTTTGTAAAGAGGAAATGGATCGATTGATTGATAAGTTATCACTTCAGGTAACTCCAAATAGCCGATCACAATGGGATGATATGATTAGTAATGAGCAGCATAACTATATAGAACCTAGACATAAGAAGACACTGATACAGGATTTATGGAGCTTATCAAGTTATATTAAATCAAGAAGTATGATTTCTTTTGTCTACTATAGGCAAGACGGTGCAGAGAGAAAGCATCAAGTAAAACCTGTATCGATTATGTTTTCAGAATATTATTTTTATTTAATTGCATATCTATCGGATGATAGCAAGGATTTTCCAACAGTTTTTCGAATTGACCGGATGAATGATATCAGAGATACTTCAGAGAAATTCAACATTCCATATAGGGATAAATTTAACGAAGGAGAGTTTCGTAAGCGAGTTCAATTTATGTATGGTGGGCAGCTGAAACATGTGATTTTTGAATATAGTGGAAAATCCATTGAGGCTATACTAGATCGACTTCCTACGGCTCAAGTGATATCTGAACAGGAAGGGGTGTATCGAATTACAGCAGAATCTTATGGAAATGGGATTGATATGTGGCTTAAGAGTCAAGGGGAAAATGTGAGGATATTGAAGAAGTAATGGGAAATTTAGATAAACTTGATGCAACGAAAAAGTGTGAAGATTAAATTCTACTTGTGCGAGGGTAAATTCCACAGAGGGTTAAGAGAGTGGAATAACTATTTCAATTAGCAGAAACCCTGTAGAACTT
>CAYJKD010000064.1:5076-5841 GCA_964370595.1 uncultured Lachnospiraceae bacterium | reverse complement strand
AGTATGGACACATAATGGGGTTGTGATGTGTTTTTTATCAAAATTAGGTATCTTTGCCCATTTATGAATGCACCGTGTGAACACTAACTTTGTAGCATAGAGCAGTGCAAACAATTGCAAACCAAACTTTACAAGGATATAAACCAGTAGTATAATTAGCTGATGAAGTAATTGTAATTTCAACTAATATACATTGTGAGGAACCCATTAATATGAATTCTACAGATAAAATTAGAAAACCCATTACAGAGATGAAATACTTAAATGCGGATAATGTAGAGCGCTATCGCCTTATTATGCGCATTTTTTATATGAAATACGAAAAACTTAAGTATTGGATGTATCAAGAAGAGATATACCAAGAGATGAAAAATGAAATTGGATTTGAAGCCTATAAAATAGAACAATGTCAACAAGATCTAGCATCTCTTGTAGAGTGGAAAAATCTATTAACCATTCAAGATACGAGAAAAGTAACATCCATTGAGGCATTTAAAAACAAAAACTTCCGTTATCAAATGTCAGAATACAGTGTAGAAATTGAACGACTTACAATTCGATTAGAAAACCTACTTGTAGAAGGTGCATCCCTAGAGCCAACGTTACTAGAGCGAATTCGTAAATATATAGAGCGGTGTGAGGAAGTAGCCAATGGAGAAATGGATGAACTGTACACTTGGTGGAATGATTTAAATAATGACTTTGTTCGCCTTCATCAAAATTATCAAGATTATATTCGGGATTTAAATAGTGTGAAAGCAGAAG
>CAYJKD010000064.1:0-5066 GCA_964370595.1 uncultured Lachnospiraceae bacterium | reverse complement strand
ATGATGAAATCTCGAGAGTTTTTACTATTTAAAGATAAGCTAATTGATTACCTTCGAACCTTTATTAAAGGGTTACAAAGAAATGTAGGAGTAATCGAAGAGCATTTACGCATGTTAGAAACAAAAAAGAAAGAGCAGATTATTGAGCGAATTGTAAAACATGAATTTTCTATTCCAAGAATGGATGTAGAAGTATCAATGGATATGATAGAAGAACGAATAAGAGGTCGTTATCAAAGTATTGAAGACTGGTTTGTAGGTCATGATGGACAGGATAATGAAGCTGGAAAATTATTTGATGCTACCAATGAAATTATTCGTAGAATTACACGTTATGCAACTCAGTTAAGTGAAAAAAGTGCATTGCATGCCAATCGCCGTGAGGAATATCGGAAGATGGCAAATTTATTCCATCGATGCAAAGATATTGAAGAAGCACATAAGTTATCGGCAATGATATTTGGACTAGAAAAACCATTTCATTTAAAAGGTGAGTTTTTACGAGAAACAGAAAGTATGAATTCAGTTGTGTATGAAGAAACTCCACTTGAAATCTTGCTAAAACCAATGACAAGAAATTATGGGATGAAGGTTAGAAGAAGCTCCATTCGTGACCAAAAAGAAGAAAAAGAGCGTGTGCGATTAGAAGCGATTCAGCAGTTGAAAGAGGATAAACGAAAATTAGATGCATTAATCATAGACGGAAAAGTATCCTTTGCGCATTTACCTGTAATTGAGCCTAGGATACGTGAAATTTTATTAAAATGGCTTTCAGATGGATTAGAAGATGAGGAAAGAATCGGGCGTACAGAAGATGGAAGATTGTACCATCTAGATATGAGCGAGGTAGAAACACGTTGTGTTGTTCGTTGTGAAGATGGTAATTTTACCATGCCACAAATCAGCATTGTGTTCGAAGGAGAAGAATAGATGAGTGCATTAGAGACATTACTACAAAATCGATGGATACTAAAGTCAAAAAATAAAGAACAATATTATAGGTTACGTGATGAAATCGATGAAATTCGTAAGTTTGCGACCGAGAAAATGGGATGCCAAATTATTGAAAATCAACTTTTGGTTAAAATGGAAAAAATTCCAACAAAAGCAGAAAGTTTTATGGGAATCGAAGTATTTCAATCGAAAATGGAATATGTGTTTTTTTGTATTATTTTGATGTTTTTAGAAGATAAAGAAGTAGAAGAGCAATTTGTGCTCTCACAACTTACAGAATATATTCAGGGAACAGTGGCAGAATTTCCACAAATGGAAGAAGGAGTTGAATGGACGGTTTATAGCACTAGGTGTAAGCTGATTCGGGTGTTGAAGTATACAATTGATCAAGGAATCCTAATAATTACGGATGGTAATGAAGATGGATTTCGTGAAGACGGAGCAGGAGAGGTACTGTATGAAAATACAGGTGTATCCAGATATTTTATGAGAAACTTCCAAAGAGATGTTATGGAATATCAAAGTTTAGAAGATTTCTATGAAGGTGATTGGATTAATATGGATCAAGACAGAGGAATGATTCGTAGGCACCGAGTATATAAACGAATATTATTTTCCCCTGGAATGTATCGCCAAAATGGGTCAGAGGAAGACTTTGAATATCTGAAATACTATGGTCGTAGGCTGTGTGAAGATATGGAACAACAATTTCAGGGGCAAGTTCATATCCACCGAGGAAGTGCTTATTACTTAGCTGGAGAAGATTGTCGAATGGGGATGACATTTCCAGGAAGCGGTGTAATGTCTAATATTCTACTTCTTTTCTGCAAGGAAGTTCAAAAAAAAGTAAAAGATAAACAATGGGAAATACGTCAAGATGAAACAATTCATATTGACCAATTAGAGCTAGAACGATTGATTCGCGATTTGAAACATCGTTACCAAGATGGATTTGGAAAAGATATGCGAACGATGACAGAAAGTAAATTTCTGCAACAAGTACTAGAACAATTACAAAGATGGACATTTCTTCAAATCGATGGCCGTAATGGAATTCTTTATCCATTATGTGGAAAGATATGTGGAGATTACCCCAGTGATTATCAACAGCAAATAGATGAATATAAGGAGCAAGACAAAAATGAATCATAGATGGCAAGCAAGTAAAATTGGGCTGATTAATTTTTGGTATTATGATGAACAAGAGTTTGTATTTACAAAAGGAAGAATGCTTTTAAGAGGGTCGAATGGTTCTGGTAAGTCAGTTACCATGCAGAGTATGATTCCTCTGTTATTAGATGGAAATATGAGTCCAGAAAGACTAGATCCCTTTGGCTCTAGAGACCGAAAAATGAATACATACCTATTAGAAGAAGGAGATGAGAGGGAAGAAAGAACAGGATATTTGTACTTGGAATTTCAAAAGCCAGACAAAGGAACATCCTTTACGATTGGAATGGGAATGCGTGCACGAAAGGGAAAGCCACTTGACAAATGGTATTTTGCCCTTACAGATGGCCGTCGTGTTGGTGTGGATTTTTTACTATATAAAGAAGCAGGAGAAAAGATAACTCTAACAAAAAAAGAGCTACAGAATCGAATTAGTAGTGCGGGTCAGGTATTTGAGCGCCAAGTGGATTATATGGATTATGTGAATCGTCAACTATTTGGATTCGATACGTTAGAAGAATATAAAGAAATGATTGATTTACTAATACAACTTCGTACTCCAAAGCTTTCAAAAGATTATAAACCAACTGTGATTAATGAAATTCTTAGTGATTCTTTGCAGCCGTTATCAGATGAAGAGCTTCGTCCGATGTCAGAAGCGATTGAAAATATGGATACCCTTAATTTGAATTTAAAGGCGAAAGAAGAAGGACGTGTAGCAGCACAAAAAATTCAAAAAGTACTTGAGCGATACAATCGTTTATTCCTATGGGAAAAAGCAAATGAGTACGCGCAAACCATGGATGAATTAGAACTTGCATTGCAAGAGCAAAAGAAAAATGAACAAATGCAAAAAAATTGCGAAAAAGAAATCCATTTATTAGAACAAGAAGAAATTACCTTAGATAGTAAAAAACAAGCATATGAAAAAGAGCGTGAACAGTATCAAAAAAGTGATATGTGGAGTTTAAAACAACAAGAGGTTACTGTAAAAGAAGAAATTTCAGAATTAAAATCAAATTTAAGCCAAAAGCAAGAACAAGGTGATGGGAAACGAGAACAACACATTGCTTTATCATATAAGTTAAAAGAGGAAAATGAATCAAAGGAACAACAACAAGAAAAAATAATTGAGTTCCTTGATGAAATGAGTGACTATGCAGAGTCGATGGCATTTGAAGAACATGAATTTATGTCAAGTGAATTAAAAGAAGCAATGGAAGAGAACTATTCTTTTTCTATGCATGAAGAGCAGTTGCAACGATGGAGGGAAGATGTAAAAACAGGAGTTGGCTATTTAAAAGAATGTGAATATTTACAGAAATTAGTAGAAGAACAGTTGAAAAAACGAGATAATAGCCAGCGGGAAGTGGATCGATTAGAACGAAAAATCAATGAAACAAAGGATTTATTAATCAAAGCACAAAGCGATTGGAAAGAAGACTTATATCAATGGATTGATCAAAGTAAAGAAATTCATTTAGAAAAAGAGCAATTACAACATATGTGTAGGGAAATCGATCAGTATCATTTACAATCAGATTATCAAATGATTTGTAAAGAGATGCATGATGCATATCATCAGAAGCAAAGTTTGTTGCAACTGAACATTCGAGAAAAGCATTTAGAAAAAGAACAAAAATTAGAAGAGAAAATTCATTTAGAAAAAGAGCTTGAAGAATGGAATTCGTTTAAAGATCCCGTTCCTGAGCGAAGCGAAGGGGTTCAGCGTAATCGAGAACGATTGAAAAATGAAAATATACCGTATGAGGAGTTTTATAAACTCCTAGAATTTGGTAGCAATCTAAAAGAAGAGGATTGTAATCGTTTGGAAGAGGCATTGCTTGAAATGGGAATTTTGGATGCTGTAGTTGTTGATAATCAATATAGAGAACAAGTTTTAGCAATTGATGGGGATGGTTGTGATCGATATTTGTTTACACAAAATAAGAATGTTGAAAATAACCTCTTAAAGGTTTTAGAATTTAATGAGAATTTAAATGATATTTTTTTGAATATGAAAATGAGCAATGTTTTGGGAAGTATTGGTTTCTTAGAAAAAATAAATCTAGGGGAAGGAACTGTAATTGGTAGAGATGGTTCTTATCAGTTAGGGGTAATTACTGGAACAATTACAGGACAACATAAAGCGAGCTTTCTTGGAACGAAGGCAAGGGAAGAGAATCGTTGTAGAAAAATTAAAAATTGTGAGAAATTAATCGCAGAAGTAGTAACTCAATTGGCAATAATACAAGAAGAGCTAGAACTTACTGAGAAGAAGATATTAGCACTGCAAGAACAGTATGAAACATTTCCAAAAGATGCAGATTTGCGAGTTGCTTTGGGAATGTTAGATGATATTTACCGATCACAGATTCAGTATAAAAGAGAAGTTGAGCAGTATGAAAAACAACTAGAAGAATCAAGTAGTAAAAAGAATGAAATAATGAACCTAGGGATGGAAATAGCACGAAAGCGGTATTTGACTTGCACCTTGCAAGTATTTGAGCAAGCAAGTCAAGCAGCAGAGGTGTATGAAAAGCGATTATATCAAGTAATATCTGCACATCAATTTTTACTACAATTAATAAAAAGTGTTCTGTTTATAAATGATCAACTTCTTGAAATGGAAGAAGATGAAGAACAAATTTTATATGAAATAACAAAATTAAAAAGAAATTTACGAAAACAAGAAGAACTTTATGAATCCATTGAAGAGCAATTAAAATCAGAAGGATTTGAAGAAGAGCAAAAGCGTATGGAAGCATGTGTAGATTGGTTAAATCAATATCCCAAAAGACTGACTGCTTGTGTTGAAAAAAGGAGAGACGCAAAAAATTTACAATTGCAACTAGAAAAAGAAGTAGAAAATAACACAAAAAAACAGGAGTCACTTTTAAAGAAACAAGGATATTTAAAGATTTGCTATGAGAAAGAATTAG
>CAYJKD010000063.1:0-13125 GCA_964370595.1 uncultured Lachnospiraceae bacterium | reverse complement strand
CAACAAACAGCTGTGTAGCTGTTATGGAAGGTGGAAAACCAGTTGTTATTCCAAATCAAGAAGGAGCAAGAACAACACCATCAATCGTTGCATTTACAAAGACAGGAGAGCGTTTAGCAGGAGAGCCTGCAAAACGTCAAGCAGTAACAAATGCAGATAGAACAATCTCTTCCATTAAGAGACATATCGGAAGCGAATACAAAGTGACAATTGATGATAAGAGCTATTCTCCACAAGAGATCTCAGCAATGATCCTTCAAAAATTAAAAGCAGATGCAGAAGCATATCTTGGTGAAAAAGTAACAGAAGCGGTTATCACAGTTCCTGCTTACTTTTATGACGCAGAACTTGAAGCAACCAAAGATGCATGTAAGATTGTAGGACTTGATGTTAAACGTATTATCAACGAACCAACAGCAGCAGCACTTGCTTATGGTTTAGATAACGAAAAAGAACAAAAAATCATGGTTTATGACCTTGGTGGCGGTACTTTTGACGTGTCGATTATCGAAATCGGTGAAGGTGTTATTGAAGTATTATCAACAAGTGGAGATAATAGACTTGGTGGGGATGACTTTGACAACCGTGTTTCTCAATGGTTGGTAGAGGAGTTTAAAAAAGCTGAAGGTGTTGATTTATCGGCTGATAAGATGGCAATGCAACGTTTAAAAGAAGCTGCTGAAAAAGCAAAGAAAGAAGTTTCTACAGCAACAACAACAAATATCAACTTACCATTTATCACTGCGACAGCAGAAGGTCCAAAGCACTTAGATATAAACTTAACTCGTGCAAAATTTGATGAGTTAACTCATGACCTTGTAGAGAGAACTGCAGTTCCTGTGCAAAATGCGTTAAAAGATGGTGGAGTAACAACAAGTGAACTTGGAAAAGTACTACTTGTAGGTGGATCTACACGTATGGTTGCAGCACAAGAAAAAGTAAAGCAGCTAACAAATCAAGAGCCAAGTAAAACACTTAACCCAGATGAGTGTGTAGCGATTGGTGCAGCAATTCAAGGTGGAAAACTTGCAGGAGATGCTGGAGCGGGAGATATCCTTCTTCTTGATGTAACACCATTATCACTTTCAATTGAAACAATGGGTGGAGTTGCTACTAAATTAATCGAAAGAAATACTACAATTCCAGCGAAGAAGAGCCAAGTGTTCTCTACAGCAGCAGATAGCCAAACAGCGGTAGATATCCATGTAGTGCAAGGAGAGCGTGAGTTTGCTAGAGATAATAAGACATTAGGACAGTTCCGTCTTGATGGAATTCCTCCAGCAAGAAGAGGTGTTCCTCAAATCGAAGTTACTTTTGACATTGATGCCAATGGTATCGTTAATGTATCTGCAAAAGATTTAGGAACTGGAACAGAGCAGCATATCACAATTACTTCTGGTTCAAATATGTCTGATTCAGAGATCGATAAAGCAATTAAAGAAGCAGCAGAGTTTGAAGCACAAGATAAGAAGAAAAAAGAAGCAGTAGATACAAGAAACGATGCAGATGCAATTGTTTTCCAAACAGAGAAAGCACTTGAAGAAGCAGGAGATAAGATTGATGCCAATGATAAGGCTGCAGTAGAGTCTGACTTAACATCACTAAAAGAAGCAATCAATCGTGCTCCAATCGATGATATGACAGAAGCTCAAGTTGAAGACATCAAAGCAGGAAAAGAAAAGTTAATGGCAAGTGCACAAGCATTATTTGCAAAATTATATGAAGGTGCACAAGCAGCTGGTGCAGGCCCAGACATGAGTGGAATGGGTGGAAGCCAAACAGCTGACTCAGCAGATGATGATGTAATCGATGGAGACTTTAAAGAAGTATAAAAAATAGAGAGCATTCCACGACGAGTGCTCTGCTACAATCAAAAGCTGCCGTAGCGGAAAACCGTTACGACAGCTCTTTGAGTAGGAAGGGAAAACAATGGCAGAGAGCAAGAAAGATTATTATGAACTATTAGGCGTATCAAAAGATGCAGATGATGCTGCTTTAAAAAAAGCATATCGAAATATGGCAAAAAAATATCATCCAGATAGTAATCCAGGTGATGCAGAGGCAGAAAAGAAATTCAAAGAAGCTTCGGAAGCTTATAGTGTCCTGAGTGATGCAGAGAAAAGAAGAAAATATGACCAATTCGGCCATGCAGCATTTGATGGAGCTGGTGGTGGCGGTGGCTATGGTGGATTTGATTTCAATGGTGATATGGGAGATATCTTTGGAGATATTTTTGGAGATATTTTTGGTGGTGGAAGAAGAGGCCGTAGCCAATATGATGGGCCGATGCAAGGTCAAAATGTAAGAACACAAATCCGTATCACATTTGAAGAGGCAATTTTTGGTTGTGAAAAAGAAATTGAAATCAACTATAAAGAAGAATGTAAGAGCTGCCATGGAAGCGGTGCAAAAGCAGGGACAACTCCAGAAACATGTCCAAAGTGTAATGGAAAAGGAAAAGTTCTTATTACACAACAATCCTTTTTTGGACAAGTGCAAAATGTTCAAACTTGCCCTGATTGTCGTGGAACAGGTAAAATTATCAAAGAAAAATGTTCAGACTGTTATGGAACTGGCTATAATACAATGAAGAAGAAGTTTAAAGTTAGCCTTCCAGCAGGAATTGATCATGGGCAAAGTGTACGTCTTGCAGGCGGTGGAGAACCAGGTACGAAAGGTGGAAGTAGAGGGGACTTACTTGTAGAAGCAATTGTTTCTCAACATCCATCGTTGAAACGTCAAGATATGAATATTTTCTCTACGGTGCCAATCTCTTTTGCAACTGCTGCACTAGGAGCACCAATTCGTATTAAAACAGTGGATGGCGAAGTGGAATATGAAGTAAAAGCTGGAACACAAACGGATACACGAGTAAGGTTAAAAGGAAAAGGTGTTCCATCTCTTCGTAATAAGCATGTTCGTGGTGATCATTATGTGACTTTAGTGCTTCAAGTTCCAGAGCGAATGAATGAGGAGCAAAAAGAAGCACTTCGCAAATTCGATGCAACGATGAAAGGCCTTAGTCCAGACGGTGGAGAAAAAAAGAAAAAAGGTTGGTTTTAAAATAAAATAATCATATGTATGGGAAAGAAAGCTGGAAATTAGCTTTCTTTTTTATTATTATAAATAATAATATCAAGTAGTAAAACTTATAAATAAAATCGAAAAAATGTCTAATATAAGACAGAGTTCATTAAATAATTAACAAACAATAATTGCTGAAAATCAGGTATTATGGAAAAGATATAGTAGAAACTTATATAAATGTATTTTATAAATACAATATACAGTATTCAAAAGATGAGAAATAAGAAAGGGTGTTTTTATAAATGAACAATATCCTGTGGGTTTGTAATGGATTGTTTGAGAATTAACAATTTCATGATGCTAATGTATTTGTTTTTATGCAATATTTAAAAAAATATGAATGCGAAATGGGGTTTTATCGGTAAATATTTCCTTGTATACAAAAAAAAATTATGATATACTGTGGAAAATATAAGATTTGGAAAGAAGGGAAGGAAATGGGCTTAGGTACATTTAGAGGTGGAATTCATCCATTTGAAGGTAAGGAGATGTCTGAAGAAAAACCGATACAAATTTTAAATCCCAAAGGGGAGTTGGTTTTTCCTATGGCACAGCATATTGGTGCACCAGCACAACCAATTGTTGGAAAAGGAGATTCGGTATTAGTGGGACAAAGAATTGGAGAAGCACAAGGATTTATTTCTGCGCATGTGCTAAGCTCCATTTCTGGTACAGTAAAATCAGTTGAACTTCGAAGAACAAGCTCAGGTGGTATGGTTAATTCTATTGTTATTGAAAATGATGGAGCATATAATACGATCGATGATTATGGTAAGAAACGAGTACCAGAGGGATTATCGAAAGATGAGATTCGTGGGATTATTAAAGATGCAGGCATTGTGGGTCTTGGTGGTGCAGGATTTCCAACACATGTAAAACTAACACCAAAAGATGATACAGGAATCGAATATGTACTGGTTAATGGAGCAGAATGCGAACCATATTTAACATCAGATTACCGTTTGATGCTTGAATCTCCAGAGAGTCTAATTGGCGGGTTAAAAGTGATTCTTCAACTATTTGAAAAAGCAAAAGGTATTATTGGAATAGAAGATAACAAACCAGAAGCAATCGAAAAAATCAGTCAAATGGTTAAGGATGAGCCAAGAATTACGGTCTGTCCATTAAAAACGAAATATCCACAAGGTGGAGAACGCTCCTTGATTTATGCTTGTACAGGTAGGACGATTAACTCATCTATGTTACCAGCTGACGCAGGTTGCGTGGTAGATAACGTGGATACAGTCAATGCCATCTATAAAGCAGTGTGTGAATCGACTCCGTTAATTGAACGAGTAATAACGGTTACAGGAGATGCTGTAAAAAACCCTCAAAACTATTATGTAAGATTCGGAACAAACTACAAAGAGCTGATTGAAGCAGCAGGTGGATTTACACAACAACCAGAAAAAATCATTGCAGGTGGCCCGATGATGGGAACTGCATTATTTACAGATGATATCCCTACAATTAAAACTAATTCTTCGATTCTTGCAATGAAGAAGGATGATGTTGCAGCGATGGAATCTAGCCCATGTATCCGTTGTGGAAAATGTGTGGAAGTTTGCCCAAGTAATATTGTGCCAGAGATGATGATGAAAGCAGCTCTGAAAAATAATTATGAAAGATTTGAACGAATTAATGGAATGGAATGTATGGAGTGTGGTTCCTGTTCCTACATTTGTCCGGCAAAGAGGCAATTGACCCAAGCGTTTAAGGAAATGAGAAAAACAATTCTCGCAAATCGTAGAAAAAAAGCATAGGAGAGCTCATTTATGAATGGATTATTAAATGTATCATCATCACCACATGCACGTAGTAGTACTACGACTAAGGGATTGATGCTTGATGTAATTATAGCAATGTTACCAGCAGCAGCATTTGGAATTTACCAATTTGGAATTTCAGCACTGCTAGTAATATCAGTTACCATACTTTCATGTGTGTTAAGTGAATACTGCTATCAAAAAGCTATGAAACAAACTGTAAGAATTGGAGATTTAAGTGCAGTAGTAACAGGTCTGATTCTAGGTCTGAATATGCCACCAGGCATTGAATTATGGATTCCAGCGCTAGGTGGAATATTCGCAATTATTGTTGTGAAGCAACTATATGGGGGAATTGGTCAAAACTTTATGAATCCTGCATTAGCTGCACGATGTTTTCTTGTAATTTCCTTTGCAAAACAGATGTCAAACTTTCAGCTTGATGGATGGAGTGGTGCAACTCCATTAGCATTAGTTCGTGAAGGTAGTACTGTGAATGTGATGGATATGTTTATCGGTACGATTCCAGGAACCATTGGAGAGGTATCTGTCGTAGCATTACTACTTGGTGCAGCATATTTAGTGGTGAAAAAAGTGATTAAATTAAGAATTCCTTTGACTTATATTATTACATTGGCAATTTTTGTGTTTGTTTTTGGAAAGCAAGACTTAGAATATGTATTAGCTCACATATGTGGTGGTGGATTGATTTTTGGTGCATTCTTTATGGCGACAGATTATGTGACAAGTCCAATCACACCAAAAGGTCAAATTATATTTGGAGTTATATTAGGGGTATTAACAGGGCTATTTCGTCTCTATGGTGGTACACCAGAGGGGGTATCATACGCCATTATCATTTCAAATATGTTAGTTCCTTTGATTGAGAAAAAGACACTTCCAACTCCCTTTGGAAAGGAGATTAAAGCATGAATGTAGCAGGGTTTATGAAAGATGCAGTTATATTATTTGCGATTACTTTAATTGCAGGAGCTGGGCTTGGTAGTGTATATGAAATTACAAAAGAGCCAATTGCACAGGCGAGACAAGAAGCAAAAGATCAAGCTTGTAAAATTGTATTACCAGAAGCAGCTACATTTGAAGTGGTAAAAGATGCTTCCTTTTTAGAAACTGTTAATGGAAGTATTACAGAAATGGGATTTGGAAATGTTATTGTTGACGAATGTCTTGCAGGACTGGATGGGAATGGTCAGCCAGTTGGATATGTGATTACGGCTACTTCTAAAGATGGTTATGCAGGTGGAATTCAAGTGTCTGCTGGAATCAAAAAAGATGGAACATTGATTGGAATTGAATTTTTGACCATTGCTGAAACCGTTGGTTTAGGAATGAATGCTACCCTTCCAGAATGGAAAGGGCAGTTTGCAGGAAAGAAAGTAGATGGATTTGCAGTGACAAAATCAGGTGCAGCAACAGATTCTGATATTGACGTAATCAGTGGAGCAACCATTACATCAGATGCAGTGGTAGGCGCAGTGAATGCTACAGTTTATGTAGTAAATGAACATTTAGAAAAATAGGAGGTGGACAGGATGAATCAGTATGTAGAGCGTTTATATAATGGAATTATAAAAGAAAATCCCGTCTTAGTCCTAATGCTTGGGATGTGCCCTACCCTTGCAGTTACAACGACGGCAATTAACGGACTTGGAATGGGAATGGCAACGACTGCAGTTTTGGTATTTTCTAATTTAATGATATCCATGCTGCGAAAGGTTATTCCGGACCGAGTAAGAATTCCAGCATATATTGTAATAGTAGCTTCTCTTGTTACAATAGTAGAATTACTGTTAGAAGCATTTATTCCAAGTTTATATAACTCATTAGGAGTATTTATTCCTTTGATTGTTGTAAACTGTATTATTTTAGGTAGAGCGGAAGCATTTGCTGCTAAAAATAAACCAGTGATTTCATTGTTTGATGGGATTGGTATGGGACTTGGATTTACAGTAGGATTATTTTTAATAGCAGCAGTACGTGAGGTAATTGGGTCTGGGACTATTTTAGGATTTACAATAATTCCAGAAGGATATCGAATTTCTATTTTTGCCCTTGCACCAGGAGCATTTTTCGTGGTTGCAGCACTTACCGCATTACAAAATAGATTGAAAGCACCATCTGCTACTAACGGAAGTGTACAACGATCTAGTTTAGCCTGTGGTGGAAACTGTATGAACTGCACTGGTTCTGCATGTATGTCTAATCATGTGGCTTTAGATATGCGAAAACAAGAGGCAGAAAAAGAAGCACAAGAGAAAAAAGCAGCTCTTGCAAAAGCAAAAGCAGAAGAAAAGAAAGATTAAGGGGGGCGAATAAATGGTAGAGTTAATTTTAGTAGTAATCGGCGCTGCTCTTGTAAATAATATTATTTTAAGTCAGTTCCAAGGTCTATGTCCTTTTATCGGAGTTTCAAGAAAAGTAGAAACCTCATTAGGAATGGGAGGAGCTGTGTTATTTGTTATCACACTTTCTTCTATGGTTACCAGTTTGATTTATAGTTTTGTGCTAGTTCCACTAAATGTGACATTTTTAAGAACCATAGCATTTATCTTGGTTATTGCAGCTTTGGTACAATTTGTTGAAATGTTTTTGAAGAAAAAAGTACCAAGTCTATATAGTTCTCTTGGTGTGTTTCTTCCACTGATTACTACAAATTGTGCTGTGTTAGGTACGGCGATTACCAATGTGCAAAAGGAATATAATTTTTTATTCAGTGTTGCCAATGCAATTGGAACTTCATTAGGTTTTATTGTTGCAATTGTATTGCTAGCAAGTATACGAGAGCATATTGAGGATAACGATATTCCTTATAGTTTTCAAGGTTCCCCTATTGTGCTAATAACTTCCGGACTCATGGCAATTGCCTTTTTGGGATTTTCCGGACTGATAAAATAGGGAGGATAATGAGATGAATGTGGAAGGAATGATAATAGCAGCAATCATTATCGGTGTGATTGGAATTGTAATTGGTATTTTATTAGGAATTGCAAGTGAAGTTTTTCATGTGAAAGTAAATGAAAAAGAGATTTTAGTTAGAAATGAACTTCCAGGAAACAATTGTGGAGGTTGTGGATTTCCAGGATGTGATGGACTAGCTGCTGCAATTGTAGAAGGAACAGCAGGTGTAGGAGATTGTCCGGTAGGTGGTAGCGAAGTTACTAGCAAAATTGCAACTATCATGGGTGTGGATAGTGGATCTGTAGAGAAGAAAGTAGCATTTGTAAAATGTAAAGGAACTTGTGATAAAACAGCACTTCAATACAATTATTATGGAATTGATGATTGTAGTAAGGTGGCAGTTACACCAGGATCAGGGGAAAAAGCTTGTGGTTTTGGTTGTATGGGATATGGCTCTTGTGTAAAAGAGTGTGACTTTGATGCGATCTATGTGGTAGATGGAGTTGCAATCGTAGATAAGGAAAAATGTGTTGCTTGTGGTAAATGTGCTCAAGTATGTCCGAATCATTTGATTGCTATCATACCTTATGATGCCAAGTATCGTGTACAATGCTCTTCTCAAGAAAAAGGGAAGTTTGTAAAAATGAAGTGTGAAAATGGTTGTATTGGATGTACTTTATGTATTAAACAATGTGAATTTGATGCAATCCATATGGATAATAATGTTGCCGTAATCGATTATGATAAGTGTACCAACTGCGGAAAATGTCAAGGAAAATGTCCTTCAAAGATTATTGCATCTTAGGATAGAAAGAAAGCCCTACATCAAATTGTGATGTGGGGCTTTCCTTTCTATATATATTTATTTATGGAGTAAAATCTTCCCAATCTCCTAGAGGGTTAGTTCCCTCATATAGGTTATCGATATCAGAATCATTTGCATAAGCTTTGACACGGTAATCATCAACGAAGAAACACCAGTCAGAGCCATCTTTCGCTGCAGTTTTATTTTTTGTAATCGTTCCAGATGTATTAACAAGGTAAATGTTTTCATAGTCTGCAAGAGCGGTTAAATCATTAATTTTTACACGTATATAGATTCCGCTATTTTGATCATTAACACTATCGTATTCTAAGGAATCAATAATATCAGAAGAAAGTCTAAAGTAACGTCTATCTAATACTTCTACGGATACATGTTCAGAATCGGTATCACCAGTTGCTTTAACAAGAATGTATTTATCATCCGAATCAGCTTTGATGCGTTTTCCATAACTATAAATGTATTTATTATCATCCACACCGGTAAGACCTTTTCCTCTTGTTTCGATTCCACCAGTGTTTTCAAAATAGAAGGTTTCGTTTTCGCCATCGATGCTAATAGAAACAGTACCTGTTTTCATAGAACCATCGCCTTCTTCATCTCCACTGAAGTAGTATAAAGAACCAGTTCCAACTGGGATGTCATCGCTTCCGCCATAAGTATTATCTTCTAATAGCTGATCTAAATCATCAGAATCAACTTCATCATCTAATACGGTGATTTCTTCTGTATCTGGATCCATATCAAGCAATACTAATCCACTTAGCATTCTACCGGTATCTCCAAATGCATAATATTTGTTATTGATTTTAGCGATTTCGTTTTGATATAAGTTTCCATCACTATCTGCATAGTACCAACCTGTAATTTCATCATCTGCGCCATCTGGGTCGAAAGAATCAATATCAGAGGTAAAGATGTTATCATCAGAAGGAGCAACGACACGGAACCAGCCTTTGGTTACGCGAGCACCATCTTCTGGGCTGTTAAAATAGGACCAGTTTGCTGCACTTGCTGAATCTCCAGTAGCGATATTCCACTCAGAAACCATAACGCCTCTCTCATCGAATCCGTAAGTACGTCCATTGATACTTTTTGTATCATAGCTATCTTCTGTATCATTATAGAAGCGAGTTCCATTTGAGTTAAAAAAGAACCAATAATCAGCATAATCACTTTCATCATCATCATATACGTTTAAAAACTGCCAACCTGTTTTCATCGCACCGTCATTCCAGTGACCAAAATAGCGAATGTCTTCATTAACAGATGCCCATTCATCTTCATCTGTAAGGCGTTCCCCATCTGCATTAACCCAACCATATAGCATTTGAGCATCATCATCAAAGGCATAACGCTGTCCGTTAATTGTTTTTAGTGAGATACCATTAGAACCTGCTTTGTATGCACGACCATTGCTTTGCATATAGTAATAAACATGTTCTGCAGGGTTTTCATCATCTTGTTCTTCGTTGGCAACCATAACCCATGTATTAGTTCTCATTGCACCAGATCCATCTACAAAGTAAAGATATTCATCATCTTCAATTAAGGAATCTGTAGCCATTGCGCCATTTAATTCGCTACTAAGCCAGTACCAATTATCACCTGATTTTTTCCAAACATCTTCAGCACGAGTACCATCCGCATTGTTATAGTACCAAGTGCCATTTTCTTGAACCCATCCAGTGCTTGCGAAAGAGGTTAATGTTGCACCAAAGGTAAATAGTGCTGCAGCTGCAGCTGTTATCATAATTTTCTTTTTCATAATAAAACTCCTTTTATTTTGCTTTTTGCTTTATAATTTTGTTGCTGTTGTAACTGTGAGGTAAGTATATCTGATTCAAAGGAGAAATACTATAGAGAAAAACTGATGGTTTTCTTACAAAGAAATTTCTAGAAAATAAAAAAGAAAATAAGTAGTTCATTTTTCTTTAGAATTGAATTACGGCTGTAAGAAATAAGGTCCATTTCTTACAGCCGTAATAATTTTGTTAAGATTTTGATGGGGAAATCGCTTCTAATGTGTGAATAAAACATGTAACTGCGTCTTGTTTTGTATCCCAAGAAGTAACAAGCCTGATACAAGTATGGGCTTCATCGATGACTTCAATATCGTAAAATACAAAATTTTCTCTTAGTTTACAAATAACATCATTAGGAAAGATAGGGAAAAGTTGATTGCTCTTAGAATCCCAATGGAAGGAATATCCCAATGATTGAATTCCCTCTCTTAAGGAAGTTGCCATTTGGTTTGCATGTTTTGCAAGGTCATAAAATAATTCATCTTGAAATAAGGTTTCAAATTGAATCCCAAGTAACCAACCTTTTGCCATTAACGCTCCTTGTTGTTTCATCATGTAGCGAAAATCAGGTTTTAGAGAGTCGTTGATAATGACAAGAGCTTCTCCAAACAAAGCACCATTTTTTGTTCCTCCTATATAGAAGGCATCTGTATATTTAGCTAAATCAGCAAGGGTTAGGTCATTGGAATCACTTGTAAGCGCAGATCCGAGTCGCGCACCATCTAAGAATAGGAAGAGATTTTTTTCCTGACAATAATTCCATAGCGTTTTTAATTCTTCTTTTGAGTACTGGGTTCCAACTTCAGTTGTATTGGAAATATAAACCATTTTAGGAAGTACCATGTGCTCGTCTGTGTGATGGTCTAGTGCACATTGAATTTCACTAATAGTAAGTTTACCATCCCTACAATCCATTGGGATTACTTTATGTCCACTGGATTCGATGGCTCCTGCTTCATGGACATTGATATGTCCGGAGCTTGCGCTGATTACACATTGATGTGGTCTTAGTGCAGCAGAAATCATGAGTCGATTGGTTTGGGTTCCACCGACTAAAAAGTGTATATCAGCCTCTTTTTTAAGTTCTTTTTTTATCAATTCTCTTGCACGGTCACTATGGATATCAAGTCCATAGCCAGCATTCTGGATATGATTACTTTGGGCGATTGCATCTAAGATACTAGGGTGTGCACCTTCGCTATAATCATTGTTAAAACTAAACATAAGATTCCTCCTAAAATTTTTATAAATAGTATATGAAACTTCTATAAATGATACACGTAAATGGAGAAAAATGCAAATAACAAATCATTTTCTCCATAGAATCTCCATAAAATAAATTTATTATTTTCATAAAGGAGGTTGCCCTTATGGAAAGTAATAAAACTATATATGATATTATCGTTATAGGAGCTGGAAGTGGTGGATTAGTAGTTGCTTCAGGTGCAGCAGGGATTGGGGCAAAGGTATTACTAGTTGAAAAACGACTTATGGGTGGCGATTGTTTGAATTATGGATGTGTACCAAGTAAAACATTTTTGAAATCAGCACATTTCGTTCATAACATGAGAGAATCAGAGAAATTTGGAATAGCAGGTGTAACATTTGAAGTGGATTTAAAAAAGATTATGGATCGTGTTCACGCTGTCATAGAAGAAATTGCTCCTCACGACTCGAAGGAACGATATGAGTCATTAGGAGTAGATGTGGTTTTTGGAGCAGGTTGCTTGCTTTCGAGAAATGAAGTGCAGGTAAACAATGTGATATATACAGGGAAAAAAATTGTGATTAGTACAGGTTCTAAGGCGATGATCCCACCAATTGATGGATTAGATACGGTAGCATATGAGACCAATGAAACCATATTTTCAATGACTACATTACCAAAGCGTTTAGTGGTAATAGGAGGTGGTCCAATCGGTTGTGAATTAGGGCAAGGATTTGCACATCTTGGAAGCAAAGTCTCAATTATAGATCGCAACAAAACCTTGTTTTCTAAGGACGAACCAGAGGTTTGGCCGATTATGGAGAAACAATTTCAAAAAGATGAACTAGATTTATATCTAGAATCGCAAGTAAAACAAGTGGAAAAAAATGGGGATGAGATTTTAGTTACGGTTCTTCAAGGAGATAACATGCACCAAATTACTTGTGACCGTTTGCTAGTAAGTTCAGGAAGAACTCCAAACACTTCTGATATGGGTTTGAAAACAGTAGGAATTCAATTGAACAAGAGAGGATATATTGAAGTAGATGATCATTTAGAAACCTCCATTCCTGGTATTTATGCTTGTGGCGATGTTACCGGTGGATTTCAATTTACTCATTCTGCAGGATATGAAGCAGGAATTGTGATTCGAAATGCACTGATTGGAAAAATAGCTAAGGTAAATTATAAAAATATATCATGGGCAACTTACACAGTTCCTGAGATTGCACATGTAGGGTTTAGTGAACGCGGAGCAAAAGAAGCTGGGGTTTATGCAGCTACATATTGGAAAAGAATTTCTGAAAATGACCGTGCAAAGGCAGAAGAGGATAGAGAAGGATTTGTAAAAATTATTGTGGATCAAAAAAAACGTGTAATTGGTGCTACTGTAGTAAGTGAAAAAGGTGGTGAATTAATCGCATCCCTTGCACTTATGGTTTCACAAAAGATGGAACTAGCAAGCGCATCTAGTGTAATTTATCCATATCCAACACAGAGTGAAATTATAAAAGCAGC
>CAYJKD010000062.1:9167-13220 GCA_964370595.1 uncultured Lachnospiraceae bacterium | reverse complement strand
ACTAGCTGAAAGTTCTAATTATGGGGTAGGAACGGTTCATATTGCAGCTCCAGGAAGCTATATTGTTAGTGTGATAACAGATGGACGGTTTGCACATATGACAGGGACTTCCATGGCGGCACCGATGGTTACAGGTGTTGCCGCTATGATATATTCGTATCGAACTGACTTGACTGTAATGCAAGTAAAAGAAATCTTGCTGAATTCAGCTAAGAAATTAGATACCCTTCAAGATAAGATTTTTACAGGAGGAATGTTAGATGCATACCAAGCCATGCAAATTGCCCAGCAGTTGCCGATTTTCCAATAAAATTGTATGGTTTTCCTTTATTTTCAGTATATTTGTCATTTGGGTGCATTCATATAATGCACATACCTATTTAGGAGATACCCAATCTGCACTTGCAATTGATGAAATTCAACATTGGATTGGAGATGGGATTGGACAAATAGCAGTACCAGGATTTTTTGTGATATCAGGATATCTATTTTATCGGAATTTGGTGCTAGCACCTACCCCTTGGATTGGGATTAAAAATAAATGGAAAACAAGGATAAGAAGTGTACTTATTCCGTTTATCCTATGGAATACGATTTATTATTTTGGTTATGTAATCAGTAGTCGCATAGCTCAATTTGATTCGATCGTGGGAAAAGGAGTTGTTCCTTTTTCTCTTTTTGATTATGTGGATGCAGTCATTCACTATCGATACAATTACGTATTTTGGTACTTGTACCAGCTTATATTAGTAATTTTACTAGCGCCTATAATTTATCAGATGATAAAAAATAAATTAGTAGGCATATTGTTTTGGCTAGGTTTATGGATTGTTTTGGTTTTTCAGGTAGAGTTGCCACATGTGAATGAAGATGCGTTAGTTTATTATACATTTGGTGCATATCTTGGAATACATAAAAAAAAGTGGGTGGAGGAAAGCGTGTACCCTCCAATATTTGGAATAGCAATCATAGTAATAGGAAGTGTGCTTTTCCGAATTGGATTATGGCAAGGATTGATACCGCTATTTGTAATATCAAGATTGCTGTGTGTGTGTGGTTTGTGGATTGCAGTTTCTGTAGAACGCTTGCCAAAGGCAGCGTGGTATATGAAGCAGAATTTTTTTCTATATGCAACACACTTTGCATTTGTTCGCTTGATTAATAAAGGTGGTGCTTTGGTATTACCACATACAGCGACAGTAGCAATGATATTATATATTATGTTGCCACTCATAGTATTAGTAATATCCTTGACGCTAGGTATGATTGTAAAACGAATAGCGCCATGTGTTTGGAACGTATTAAATGGGAATCGGAATTAAAATATGTGTTGTAAAAATGCAAAAAAGCGATGGAGGAACTGAAGATGTATACGTTTTATTTGAATCACGAGAAGACAGAAGTTAATGAAGATGGAAAATTACTTGTATACTTGAGGGATGTTGCAAAATTAAAATCGGTAAAAGATGGATGTAGTGAAGGCGCCTGTGGAACCTGTATGGTTTTGGTAGACGGAAAAGCTACAAAAGCATGTGTGCTCACACTAGCTAGGTTAGAAGGGAAACAAGTTCTTACAGTAGAAGGATTAACTGAGCGAGAAAAAGAAATTTATGTATATGCTTTTGGAGAAGCAGGAGCTGTTCAATGTGGATTCTGTATTCCAGGGATGGTAATTTGTGCGAAAGGATTATTAGATCAAAATCCTAACCCTACAAGAGATGAAGTTGCATTTGCACTTCGCAATAATATCTGCCGCTGTACAGGTTATAAAAAAATTATTGATGCAGTTATTCTTGTAGCAGAATTACTACAGAAAGAAGAGGCAACATTAGAAGGCAATTCAGATTGGAAACTTGGGGCAAGAGCGCATCGTATTGATGTGAAAGAAAAAGTGCTTGGATACGGAGAATATGTGGACGATATGGAGATTGAATCCGTGGTAGTTGCAAGTGCAGTGCGATCTGCATATCCAAGAGCACTAGTAAAAGAGATTAATGTAGAAGAAGCAAAGGCATATCCAGGAGTAATTGATGTATTTACAGCAAAAGATATTCCAGGATCAGTTAAAGTAGGACATTTGAAGCAAGACTGGGATACGATGATTCCAGTAGGTTCCTGTACAAGATATGTAGGAGATGCAGTGGCTCTTGTAGTAGCAGAAACAAAGGAAGCACTAGAGCAAGGAAAGAAATTGGTTAAAGTTGAATACGAGGAGCTCACATGTATTACAAATCCTTATGAAGCAATGAAAGAAGATGCACCACAACTTCATGAAGATACACCAGGCAATTTACTTGCAAGGAAATTTGTAACAAGAGGAGATGCAAGAACAGCAATTGCAAATTCAAAATATGTAATTCGAGAATCATTTTCAACACCATTTACGGAGCATGCATTTTTAGAGCCAGAGTGTGCGATTGCAATGCCACAAGGGGATGGCCTTTTAATTTACTCGACAGATCAAAGCGTGTATGATACACAACACGAATGTAGCGCTATGCTTGGTCTTCCAGCTGAAAAAATAGAGGTTATCAATAAGCTTGTTGGTGGTGGATTTGGTGGAAAAGAAGATATGTCTGTACAGCATCATGCAGCTTTAGCAGCATACCTTACAAAAAGGAATGTTAAGGTTAAATTAACAAGAGCAGAAAGCCTTGCGATTCATCCCAAGAGACATCCAATGGATATGGACTTTACAATGGGATGTGATGAGAACGGAATTATTCAAGGGGTGTTAGCAACTGTTATTTCAGATACAGGAGCGTATGCATCTTTAGGCGGACCTGTATTAGAGAGAGCATGTACTCATGCAGCTGGTCCTTATAATTATCAAAATTTTGAAATTGAAGGAAAAGCATATTATACCAATAACCCACCAGCAGGTGCATACCGCGGATTTGGTGTGACACAAACTTGCTTTGCAACAGAAATGCTTCTTACAAAGATGGCAGAAAAAGTTGGAATTTCTCCATGGGAAATCAGATATAGAAATGCGATAAGACCAGGGCAAGAACTTCCTAATGGTCAAATTGTAGATGAATCTACGGGATTAGTAGAAACACTAGAGGCAGTAAAAGAAGCATTTGACAAGAATCCATATGTAGGGATTGCTTGTGCTATGAAAAATGCAGGCTTAGGTGTAGGAATCCCAGATTTTGGTCGTTGTATGTTAGCAGTAGAAGATGGCGTAGTAAAGATTCGCTCAGGAGCTTCCTGTATTGGGCAAGGGCTAGGAACAGTCTTAACACAAATGGTAATTGAAGTAACTGGATTAAAGATCGAGCAAGTTTGCTATGAGGCATCGAATACGAAAAATGCTCCGAATTCAGGTACTACATCTGGTTCGAGACAAACATTGGTTACAGGAGAGGCTACAATGCGTGCGGCAAAGCTACTGAAGGAAGCACTTGAAACACAATCATTAGAAGGATTAGAAGGAAGACAATACTATGGAGAGTATGTAGGAAAAACAGATCCTCTAGGTGCAGATATAAAAAATCCGGTTTCGCATGTTGCTTATGGATATGCAACACAAGTATGTATCCTAAATGAAAATGGAGAAGTGGAAAAGATTGTTGCGGCTCATGATGTAGGAAAAGCAGTAAATCCACTTTCTATAGAAGGTCAAATTGAAGGTGGTGTTGTAATGTCTCTCGGTTATGCATTGACCGAAAAATACCCACTAGAAAATTGTGTTCCGAAAGCAAAATTTGGAACATTAGGATTATTCCGTGCAAATAAAACTCCAGATGTGGAAAGTATTATCATTGAAAAAGAAGGGTTAGATGTTGCAGGTGGGGCAATCGGAATCGGAGAAATCACTTCAATACCTACTGCTCCAGCAATTGCAGGTGCTTATTATAAATTAAATGGAGAATTCCAAACAGTTCTTCCGTTAAAAAACACACCATATACAAAGTGAAAAAAATATAATTTGAAAAACTGCTTGACAATCCGCTGAATCTGGGTTATCATATATATCGTTGTAGCAAGCAATTGCACAGCCGATAATATGTGTGCGTAGCTCAGCTGGATAGAGCACTTGGCTACGGA
>CAYJKD010000062.1:5338-9157 GCA_964370595.1 uncultured Lachnospiraceae bacterium | reverse complement strand
ATTTATGTTAAAGCAAATTAAAAATAATGAATTAGTAAAAACCTTTCGCGCATTAGAAGGAAATCCAAAATGGTCAATTATGACAGAACCTCTTTGGTTTGTGCCATTTTCTCTTTATAGCCCTTTTGCAAGCGTGTATATGTATGCGTTAGGGTTGACTGAATTAGAAATTGGATTGGTACTAAGTGTAGGGATGATACTTCAAGTGTTTTTTGCATTGATAAGTGGTGTTGTTACCGATAAGATAGGAAGACGAAAAGCTACATTTTATTTTGATACCATTGGATGGAGCATTCCCTGTCTTCTTTGGGCATTCTCACAGAATATTTGGTGGTTTTTGCTAGCTGCAGGATTTAATGCAGTATTTCAAATTACCAATACTTCATGGACCTGTTTATTTTCAGAAGATTGTCCAGAAAAACATCTGGTTAATGCATTTACCCTGATTCAGTTTGCAGGAATGCTATCTGTATTTATTGCTCCACTGTCCATTGTATTAATTGATCATTATAGTCTTATCCCTGTAGTAAGAGGATTGTATTTTATGTCAGCGATTTCAATGACCATAAAATTTGTTCTTTTATATATCTATGGTGGTGAAACAAGGCAAGGAAAAATTCGAATGGAAGAAACAAAAAATACGCCATGGTTTGATTTGCTAAAAGGTTATAAAGAAGTTTTAGTTCAAATATTAAGTAGCCGTAAAATGATGCTTGTTTTGATTTTTATGGGTCTTGTAAATACATCTACAATTGCTACAACTAACTTTTTTGCTCTGTATATTACCAATCATCTCGGATTATCAGATGGGTTCGTTGCAGTGTTTCCTATTATTAGAACAGTTGTGATGATGTTATTTGTTATTTGTATGCAGGGAGTGCTAAATCGCTTATCGATACGCCATAGCGTTGTGATTGGATTTGGATTCCATATATGTGCCCATATATTATTGATTGTGGCACCAGTAGAATCTATAGAGATGGTAATTGGGTATACATTATTAGAAGCTGTAGGATACTCGATTGTAATGCCTAGAAAAGATGCTTTGATGACACAGTTCGTTGACCCTAAGGAACGTTCTCGAATTTATGCATTGTTACATATGGCAATGATTGCAATTTCAGCGCCATTTGGTAGTATTATTGGATATCTATCCGAGGTAAATGGCATTTATCCATTCTTATTTAACATTATACTATTCATGCTTGGTAGCATAATTATATATCGATCTCGGTCACTGATTGAGCTAGAAAGATAGAGGAGGAATTGTATGCTGTATCAAATTTCGGATGGGAGTGTTTCAGTTGGTGGAAATCCGATCCTGTCTCATATTAATTTTGAGATAAAAGGAAATGAAAAAATTGCAGTAATTGGAGAAAATGGATCAGGAAAGACAACCTTGCTTCAATTGATAGCTGGAAAGATATTTTTAGATCGTGATGATAAGCGAAATGGAAAAGGCATTACTACGAGTAAAAAATTGATTGTAAAAATGCTTTCACAACACTTGGATTTTGATTTGGAAGATACAGTAGAACAAATAATGCTCTCGGCATATCAAGGAGCTCTAAGTTATGAAAGGGAGCGATTTGAGTTTGAATGTAAATGGGATCGATTATTTATAGAGTTAGGATTTCAAAAAGAAGATAAGAAAAAGAAAATAAAATTATTTTCAGGCGGACAAAAAACTAGAATTTCATTGATTCATCTATTGTTAGAAAGGCCAGATATCCTTCTCTTAGACGAACCTACGAATCATTTGGATATGCATGCAATAGAATGGCTAGAATCGTATTTAAAAGGCTATGATGGTGCTGTGGTAATGGTATCTCATGATCGATTTTTCCTAGACCGAATCATTGATGTTGTATATGAAATCTCTGAAAAAAAAATTGAGAGATATGTAGGGAATTATTCCAATTACCAAAAGGAAAAGAAAAAACGAGAGCAGATACAAAATAAAAAATATATTGAATTTGTAGAGGAAGAAAAAAGGCTTGGAGATCTTGTAGAGCGATTCAAGCATAAGCCGAAAAAGGCATCATTTGCAAGGGCTAAGAAAAAACAAAAAGAGCGCTTGCAAGCAGTAGAAAAACCACATGAAAAAAAGGTTCATTTTTTTGTTGATCCCATAGAGCCAGAAGAATTAGGTAGTAAAATTGTATTGGAAAATGAAGAGTTAGTAATCGGATATGACCATCCATTACTTAAGGTTAGTAATCGGATTCGAAGAGGGCAAAAAATTGGACTTCTTGGATCAAATGGTGTAGGAAAAACTACATACTTAAAAACGATAGCAGGATTGATACCGAAACTAGGCGGAAAAAATTTATTTGGAAATCAAATTACCATTGGTTATTTTGATCAAGATAGTGGAGCTTTGGAGTCAGAAAAAACAGTGTTGAAGCATTTTGGAGATTGTTTTCCTTCTTTGTCAGAAAAAGAAATTCGATCTATTTTAGGGAAATATCTTTTTCGTGGAAGAGATGTGGCCAAGCGGGTTTCAGATTTGTCTGGTGGAGAAAAGTCTAGGCTAGTATTAGCAGAGCTGCTTCAAGGGAAGCCTAACTTTCTTATTTTAGATGAACCTACGAATCATATGGATATTTGGGCAAAAGAAACGTTAGAATCAGCATTTCAAGCATATACTGGAACGATTTTATTCATTTCTCATGATCGGTATTTTATTAAGCAAGTAGCGAAATCTATTTTGATTTTTGAAGAAGGGGAAGCACATGTTTATCCATTTGATTATGAACATTATTTAGACAAAAAAGCAAAATCAAAAGATGGGAATTCGATTGTAGCACAAGTAAAAGCAGAGGATCAAAAATTGATCGATGGAATGCGAGCGGTACCAAAGGCAGAGCGCCATCGACTTACTGAAATCTCTACGGAGTCTACCTATCTAGACTGGAAACGGAGACTTCTTTTGGAAGAATTTTTGCCGATTCAAGAAAAATATGAAAAACAAGTAGAGCGGTTTGTTTTTTTTCAAAAACAGTGGGAAGAATCCGAAAATTTTTGGTATAATTTAGATGTAAATAAAGAAGTAGTTGATGAAGAAAAAGAGTTAGAAATAAATTGGGAAAACTATCATCGTGCTTGTATGCATTGGTACGAGATTTGGAGAGAGGACGAACTAGATGGATAAGGAACAATTGTTAGCAGATCTGGAAAATAGCGAGCGTGTTTTAGTCGGTTTAGGGGAAGAATGGAATGGCGCAGATTATAAGAAATTAGCCAAGATTTTAGAGGGAAAAGATTACTTTATTGTGACCACCAGTACCGATGGAAAAATTTTAAATTCTGAATTGAATTTAGAACGGATTGTGGCACCTTGTGGGAATGAAACATGGAAACAATGCAGTAATGCTTGTACAAAGGATATTTGGGAGGCACATGAGGTGGAAACTGGTATTTGTCCACATTGCAAATCCCCACTTGTTGGAAATACAATTCATGCAGAAACTTACATTGAAGAAGGATATTTGATACAATGGAAAGAATATATGCAGTGGTTGAGTCGTACTTTAAATAAAAAATTGCTCATTCTAGAATTGGGAGTAGGATTTCAAACACCAACGGTTATACGGTGGCCTTTTGAAAAAACAGCCTTTTTTAATAATCAGGCTAAGATATATCGCGCACATGAAACATTCTCCCAATTATCGGAAGAGTTGATTGAAAAGGGAGTTTCTATAAAAGAAAATTCTGTGAAGATGATAGAAAATTTATAAAGAGTGCATGGAGGGATAACAATGGTAGCAATTATTGACTATGATGCAGGGAATTTAAAGAGTGTAGAAAAAGCACTAG
>CAYJKD010000062.1:0-5328 GCA_964370595.1 uncultured Lachnospiraceae bacterium | reverse complement strand
AGAATTTTTAGGTGCAGAAGTTAAAATTACGAGAAATCCAGAAGAAATCCTAGCAGCAGATCACGTGATTCTACCAGGGGTAGGGGCGTTTGGTGTAGCAATGGAGCAATTACATCAGTATCACTTAATTGAAGTAATTAAGGAAGTAGTAGAAAGAAAAATCCCACTTCTTGGAATATGCTTAGGTCTTCAACTTCTTTTTGAAGAAAGCGAAGAAAGTGAAGGGGTAAAAGGATTAGGAATTTTAAAAGGAAAAATACAAAAAATTCCTCAAAGTCAAGGATTGAAAATCCCACATATGGGATGGAATTCTTTATCCATAAAGAAAGGCTCTCGTCTATTTCAATCTTTGCCAGAAAATCCTTATGTTTATTTTGTTCACTCTTTTTATTTAAAGGCGCAAGAGGAAGCCATTGTAGCGGCTACCACAGAGTATAGTACTTTGATTCATGCAGCTGTGGAAACAGATTCTGTATTTGCTTGTCAATTTCATCCGGAAAAAAGTAGTGATATTGGAATGCAAATCCTACGAAATTTCATCGAAGTGTAGAAAGGGGATAGGGTATGTTTACAAAAAGAATTATTCCATGTTTAGATGTACATAATGGTCGAGTGGTAAAGGGTGTTAATTTTGTTAATTTAAAAGATGCAGGTGATCCAGTAGAGATTGCTGCAGCCTATGATAAAGCAGGAGCAGATGAACTTGTATTTTTGGATATTACTGCATCAAGTGATAACCGAGCTACTGTGGTAGATATGGTTAGAATGGTTGCAAAGCAAGTGTTTATTCCATTTACAGTAGGAGGTGGAATTAGAACTGTCGAAGATTTTCGTATGCTTTTACGAGAAGGTGCGGATAAAATATCTATTAATTCTTCTGCGATTCAAAATCCACAACTCATTGGTGACGCAGCAGAAAAGTTTGGTAGTCAATGCGTTGTAGTAGCGATTGACGCCCGTAGACGTGAAGATGGAAGTGGATGGAACGTATATAAAAAGGGTGGTCGAGTTGATACAGGGCTTGACGCGATTCAATGGGCAGTGGAAGCAGCAAGATTAGGAGCAGGAGAAATCCTTCTTACAAGCATGGACTGCGATGGAACGAAGGCAGGGTATGATAATGAGTTAACAGCAAAAATTGCAAATGCAGTTCCAATTCCTGTAATAGCATCTGGAGGAGCTGGAGCAAAAGAAGATTTTTATGATGCACTTACAAAAGGAGGAGCAGATGCAGCGTTAGCAGCATCCTTGTTCCACTATAAAGAGTTAGAAATAGCAGAAGTGAAAGCTCATTTAAGAGAAAGAGGGATTTCAGTAAGACTTTAGAAGGGGAAAACGAAATGATGATTACTAATGACTGGCTCCCTGTACTAGAGCCAGAATTCAAGAAACCATATTACAAAGAGCTTTATGGATTTGTAAAGGAAGAATACGAAACAAGAACGATTTATCCACCATCAGAACAAATTTTTACAGCACTTCATTTAACACCATTAAGTGAAATTAAAGTGCTGATTTTAGGGCAAGATCCTTATCATAACGAAAATCAAGCACATGGATTAAGTTTTTCTGTTTTACCAACTCAGAAGAATATTCCTCCATCGTTACAGAATATATACAAAGAGTTAGAAGCAGATTTAGGTTGTACGAAACCAAATCATGGATATTTAGAACAATGGGCAAAGCAAGGGGTTTTGATGTTAAACACAGTATTGACTGTAAGGGCACATGAAGCGAATTCGCATCAAGGAAAAGGGTGGGAACAGTTTACAGATGCTATTATTCAAGCGGTTAATAAAGAAGACCGACCAATTGTGTATTTGCTATGGGGAGGGCCAGCACAGAGAAAAATCCCCATGCTGACAAATCCAAAACATTTGATATTAAAAGCACCACATCCAAGCCCGCTTTCTGCATATCGAGGATTCTTTGGTTGTAAACATTTTAGTCAAGTAAATGAATTTTTGGCCAATGAGGGATTCGCTCCTATTAATTGGCAATTGCCGAATATGAATGAAAAGATATAAGGAGTGGATGAAGTATGGATTTTGTTGAAATATTAAAAGTAATATTATTTGGTATTGTGGAAGGATTTACAGAGTGGTTGCCAATTAGTAGTACCGGACATATGATCCTAGTGGATGAAATTGTTCAATTAGAGGTGTCAGAAGAGTTCTGGAATGTATTCTTAGTAATGATACAGCTTGGTGCAATCATGGCAGTAGGTATTCTATATTTTCAAAAATTAAATCCGTTTGGAAAAGATAAAACAAAAATACAAAAAAAAATAACTTGGTTGCTTTGGGTTAAAATTGTTATTGCATGTATTCCAGCTGGCATTATGGGGTTATTGTTAAATGACTGGATGGAAGAGAATCTTCACAATGGATTTGTAGTGGCGTGTATGTTGATTTTGTATGGAATTTTGTTTATCTGGCTAGAAAATCGTAATCGATATAAACGGTTTGAAATACAAAAAACAATTAATATCAACTATATGACAGCACTTTATATTGGAGTATTTCAGGTGTTAGCACTTGTTCCAGGAACGTCTCGTTCAGGAGCAACGATACTAGGAGCAATGCTTTTGGGATGCTCTAGAACAGTGGCAGCAGAGTTTTCGTTTTTCTTAGGGGTTCCAATTATGTTAGGGGCGAGCTTGTTAAAAATTTTGAAATTTGGATTGAATTTTTCAGGGACAGAAATTTTTTATTTGCTTTTGGGTATGATTGTTGCTTTTTTTGTATCGGTATACTCTATTAAATTTTTAATTGCTTATGTGAAGAGAAGTGATTTTAAATTTTTCGGATATTACCGAATTATACTTGGTGTGATTGTGCTTGCTTATTTTGGAGTGGTAGCACTAATCCAATAACTATTTATGCTTAGAAAGGTAATTTAATGCTTACAGAAAAATTGTCACGAAATCAAAAACTAGGATTACTAGCTTGTATGCCCATTTACTTTATTGTTGCAGGTTTTATTATTCAACCATTTCCAGAACTAATTGAAGGGATTTGGGCGATTATTGTTGAACCAGATTTGTTGATTACCGATTATTTTGTAATTGGAGGAATTGGAGCAGCATTTGTAAATGCTGGGGTTCTTACACTGATTAGCTTGTGGATAATATACAAACTAGATGTTCAAGTAGACGGTCATACGATTACTTCTACGTTTTTGATGTTTGGATTTTCTTTATTTGGGAAAAATATTTTAAATATTTGGACTATCTTATTAGGGGTTTATATCTATGCCCATTATCATAAAACCCATATGTCTAGATATATTTATGTTGGATTTTATGGAACTAGCTTATCACCTATTATTACACAAGTGATGCAGATTGGAGACTTATCTTTTGCAACACGAGTTTTTCTTTCTATTTTTACAGGAATTATTATAGGTTTTGTACTTCCGCCGCTAGCAACACATGTGCACTACGCTCACAAAGGATATTCTTTGTATAATGTTGGATTTGCAGGAGGTGTTATTGCAACAATTATTGCATCAATTTTTAAATCCTTTGAAATACCGATGGAGTCACGACTCATATGGTCAGAAGGAAATAATGTATTATTTTTAATTCTACTAAATATCATTTATGTGGGTATGATTGCAGTTGGATTAAAAAGCAATCGAAAAAGAGTTTGGATTCGATATCGAAAAATATTAAGGTCTACAGGGCATGGTGGAACTGACTATCTAGATCAGTTCGGTGCAAGTCCAACTATGCTTAATATGGGAATCAATGGAATTATTGTAACAGCCTTTGTGGTGCTAGTAGGAGGCGATTTAAATGGCCCTACGATAGGCTCTATCTTTACTGTACTGGGATTTAGTGCGACAGGAAAGCATGCAAGAAATATTTTACCGATTATGATGGGTGTTGCCTTGGCAGGTGCATTAAAATACTGGGATATCACAGATCCATCTGCTATTCTTGCACTTATTCTATCTACAACATTAGCTCCGATTGCAGGACACTTTGGCGTGTTAGCAGGAATACTAGCAGGGTTTATACATTCCTCAGTAGCCCTGAATATTGGAATTATATATAGTGGAATGAACCTATATAATAATGGATTTGCAGGAGGGCTTGTAGCGATCTTCTTAGTTCCTGTAATCCAATCATTTATTGATCGAAGAGCACGTGCACGAGGCGAATTACCGCTGTAATGATGTTAGGAGAGAAGTATGGAAAAAATCGTATCAAAATTGCTGATTTATGGTGGAATGGAAGCTAATACCATTTTAAACCAATTAAGTGACATAATTAGAAGGAGTAAGGATGAGTCGGAATCAAAGGAAGAACTGGTTTCTTGTATATATGAGCAGATTAGAAAATTACTCCAATTAGCTACGGAGAATGGATTTGATCATAATCTTTGGCAAAATTATTTAACCTATCTTCTTATTACAGGGGAGAATCCATTTAGCTTAACTTGTGAGAAAGTAGGAGCGAATTGTGGAAGTGTCAATGAGTTTGCAAAGCAAGATTTTAAGTTGTTTCAACAGTTGTTTCACTATGATTTTAAGGAATTAGAGACTACACTTTCTATCGATTGTTTCCAGCTGCTTTGTAATTATACTGCTATTGAGAAGAAAGAATTGATGTATAATAAAAATGTCAGTGAAAAAGTTCAGGCATTGAGTAAGAGATTAGCAACAGCAAAAGATGAAGAGGAATTCTTTCAGTTTGTCACAGGCTTTTACAAGGCTTATGGTGTGGGAATGTTTGGCTTAAATAAGGCATTTCGTATCCAGTGTAGGGAAATGGGAATGGTGGAATTTTGCCCCATCAACAATATGGATCTAGTAAAACTAGAAGATCTTGTAGGCTATGAGATACAAAAGAAAAAGCTAGTGGATAATACAAAGGCGTTTGTAGAAGGAAAAAAGGCGAACAATGTGCTTTTATTTGGAGATAGTGGAACTGGAAAATCAACAAGTGTAAAAGCTATTGTTAATGAATTTTATGACCAAGGACTACGAATGGTAGAAATTTATAAGCATCAATTTAAAGATCTATCAAATGTAATTGCGCAATTGAAAAATCGTAATTACCGATTTATTATTTATATGGATGATCTTTCTTTTGAAGAGTTTGAAGTGGAGTATAAATTCCTAAAGGCAGTAATCGAAGGAGGCGTAGAAACTCGTCCAGATAATATTCTGATTTATGCAACTTCAAATCGCCGTCATTTGATTAAAGAGAATTGGAGCGATAGAAATGATATGGTTCATCAAGATAGCATGCATCAATCAGATACGTTAGAGGAAAAACTATCATTATTCAATCGCTTTGGTGTTACTATCAATTATTCA
>CAYJKD010000061.1:628-13257 GCA_964370595.1 uncultured Lachnospiraceae bacterium | reverse complement strand
TTACAACTTTATTGTTGTATAAAGGATCTGCTAATACATCTCTTTTTTGAATATGTCCTTTACGTGGCACGTTACTTCCCTCCTTAATTATTAAAATTAATTCATCGGTACTCACATGTTTCCATAAAATGTGTTCGCACTCGGTCTAATCATTTATATTCCTGCAACCTACAGGCAATACCATCATTCCGGCACTAATCAATCATCTTATTCCTGTTCGTGATTCCAATTAGTTACTTAGTTGGCAAAATTATTTTTTTGCTTCTTTTGGTCTCTTAGCACCGTACTTAGAACGAGCTTGTCTTCTGTTTGCAACACCAGCGGTATCTAATGTACCTCTAATGATGTGGTATCTTGTACCTGGCAAGTCTTTTACTCTACCACCACGGATAAGAACAACGCTATGCTCTTGAAGGTTGTGACCTTCTCCTGGAATATAGCTTGTTACTTCGATTCCGTTAGAAAGACGAACTCTGGCAATCTTACGAAGAGCTGAGTTTGGTTTCTTTGGTGTAGCTGTTTTAACTGCTGTACACACACCTCTCTTTTGAGGAGCAGACGCATCAGTAGCACGCTTATGTAAAGAGTTATATCCCTTTTGTAAAGCTGGCGCAGTTGACTTTTTCTCACTTGTCTGTCTTCCTTTTCTGACTAACTGGTTAATTGTTGGCATTCTTTTCACCTCCTGTGATATTGTCTGTGGTTGCTGTATTTTCAGCTTTTATGCATGCAAAAACAACGTTTTCCATACACGCCATCTAATTATAGCCTTATTGCTTAGTAGTGTCAAGGGTATTTTTAAAGTTTTCAAAAGAATCTACTCATTTCGAATTCGAACATCCAATTGATTGAATGGAATTTCAATTCCTGCTTGATCAAATTCATCCTTAATCGCTTCTACAATCTCCCATTTCGCATTGAAATAATCTTCTGTTTTCGTCCAGCCACGCCCGCCAATTATGACTGCACTATCTGCTAGTTCATTCACGAACACTACAACATCTTCTTCCTGTAAAACAAATTCACATCTTCTATAAATTTTTTCAATAATCTGTTTCGCTAGACGAATATCCGAAGTATAGCTGATTCCAATCATGGTATCAAGACGTCTCTTCTCTTGACTTGTTACATTCGTAACCACGGAATTCGACAATGTTCCGTTTGGAATTGTAATTGATTTGTTATCAACACTTTTCAATGTTGTATATACAATACCAATATCTTCTACGGTTCCTTCCGTCCCTTGCCCAACAATGTAATCGCCTACCTTAAATGGCTTCATTACTAATATTAAAATTCCTCCTGCAAAATTTGCCAAGCTTCCTTGCAATGCCAAACCGATTGCTAATGTAGCAGAGCCCAACAGCGCAATAATCGATGCCGATGGAATCCCAAATGATTCTGCTGCAATAAAAAGCATAAGTACATTTGCTGCCGCCGTTAACACTGTGATTAAAAACTTTTTCAAACTAATATCGAGCTGTGGCTTTTCTAACACTCGATCCAAAAATTTTCCTAGCAACTTAACTAATCTACCTCCAATCAGCAGAATCACTATCGCTATAGCCACACGATATACCAGATCCAATAATCCTGTCACTACTGTTTCACTAGCTAAGCTTTGTAACATTTGTTTTAAATCCATTTCTCCTTACTCTCCTTCTTTCTCCAAATATTCTTTTATCCGCTTCTCTTCTTCCTCAAACAGAAACATTTTGTTGTAGTTATAATAACGCTCGCACTTGTATTCCTTCAAAAAATGAAGGGAATAGTATCCAGCGCTTAACTCACTTAAAAACAGTACCAGCTCTTGCCCATTCATAAATGCTGATTCCATAAAATCAAAGCTATACTCTATTTTTTTTGCGTTATCACTCCATTCCTGTTCATACTGTTGAGCAGACTCTTCAAAAAGGATTTGTATCTGTTCCCACGTTTGCTCTTTTTCAGCATGATTAAGTTTTGCTCCGTATTGTTTCAATTGTTCTAAGGCCTTCATTCCAATCTTAAGTTCTTTCAGAGAAAGTAATTCTTTCTCTTTTTTTGATTGAAATTCCTCTTCCATCTTCAATAAAAACTCTCGATAATTAGCAAATGATTCAACTTTAAATCTATGTAGACGTTCCTGCATATATTCAAGAATCGATTCTAGATTATACAGCATTTGAAATCCTACATCAAGACCTGACAACAACAATTGCACCATACAAACACGTTCGTCAAAAGGCGCTTTCTCAATTTTGCGAAGTACTGTTTCCATTGATTTTCCTTCCAGAATCAGTGCCACTTCGTATTCCTTTTTATAGTTGTAGTACAGCTCTAGATAATTTCCAAACGATTTTGCAATTTTAGGATGTTGAATATACTCCATGATTACATCCACATTCACATCTACATTTAATTTTTCATATATTTTAATCAATTCCGACAAATCTTCCCATCCACGAGGTGTTACAAAAAATCTGCCATCCACAGTTGTTTCTATTTGACACATGTGCGCAGGTCTAAGACTCAAATACCCATCAACAGCTGGATGAATTCCTACACTTTTTGCATACTGCTTCCATACAGAATATTCTGCTTCCACTTGAATTAATCGAATTCGATCCAAGGTCACTATATCAAACTCTCGAACAGATTTATTGAATTCTGGAGGGTTTCCTGCTGCAACAATAATCCAACCTTCTGGTATTTCATGAGCTCCAAATCGCTTACATTGTAGTAATTGAAGCATAGCCGGTGCCAATGTTTCAGAGACACAATTTATTTCATCTAAAAATAAAATCCCTTCCCGTAATTTTGTTTTTTCAATTTTCTCATAAATAGACCCAATTATTTCACTCATGGTATATTGAGTCGTTGCATAGTCCTCTTCTCCATATTTTTTTTGTTGTATCATAGGAAGCCCCATTGCGCTTTGTCTCGTGTGATGAGTCATTGTATAAGATACTAATCCAATTTGACATTCTTTTGATATTTGATCCATAATTTGAGTTTTCCCCACTCCAGGAGGTCCTATTAAAAGCATAGGTCTTTGACGAATAATTGGTATTTCATAATTTCCAAATTCATCTTTTACAAGATATGCTCGCACAGTATTTATTAACTCTTGCTTTGCTTGCTGTATATTCATTTAATACTCCTCTCTCTAATTGTCCTGTTCTAAAATCACTTTCATTGCCCATGGCGGCACTGATACATCTGTATAATAATCCTTCATAAACACAAAAGCAGTTTCATACACAGGACGCCTCACAGGGAATATTCCTTCTCCATCTGTAAAATAAATAAGGCCCTTCAATTTTTTAAACACCCTTCTTTTTACCATTTGATTTACATACTCAAAGGCTGGGCGAAAATCCGTTCCTCCATATCCAACAACAGAAAAATCCTTCATATAAGCTTCCATCTCTTCTTGATTCGTAATCAGCTGATCTTCCGTAACCGCCTCATCACATTGGATCATATGAATATGAACCTTTTGAAAAAAAGATTCCCGCTCCCTAAGAATATGGTATGTTTCTTCTAAAAATCTTTTAATCAATGCTCCAGAACATGACATCGATGTATCTACTACAATCACAAAATCTTCAATCCCTTTCACTTCTCTTGTTTCTAATGGTTCTAGCAAAGGGATATTGCCATACAAAGACAATCCATGGGAATATAAACCATAATCAAAAGAATCTTCATCTACTTGCACAATTTCTTTCCAAATAGAAAATTTTCGCAAAAAGTCCCTATAATCATATTTTGAATGTCCTTCTAATTGCATTTGTTCTAGTAGTTGATTTTGTCCTTCTTTCCTTTCATCTCCATGAGATTCCACCTTCATCTGTGTTTTATCTCTTTGGTCACTCCATTTATTCTGCCGCTCCACCGATGCTTTCGGATTTGATTCCTCCAAAGGCCAATACCCGTGGTCATCTTGGAAAAACTCTTCAAATAATCTGTTAATCCGCCCTGGCTCCAAGTTCCATTCTACTAATTGATGATAGATTGATTCTGCATTTAATACCGCTTTCTTTCTCCTTAACCGCTGATAAAACTCCATTCGGTAAGCACTTGGTGTTTTATGAATACAAGTAGCAAACATTCCATCAACAATCGACTCCACTGCAATATCACATGCTAAATAATATAGTAGATCTTCACGATTCCCTTTCCCATCCAGATGTCCAAATAAACAGTGTAGTATCATATGCAAATAAATTCGATTAAGCCTAATTCGCCCATTACGATATACTGACAACAAAGTATCTGGATGATAGTAAATCAAATATCCATCCGTTCCTATGCTCTTGGTGTCGTAAACTGCTTCGAATCCCAAACTGCTTAATGCAATATCAAAATAATGCATATGCATATATAACTCATTTCTAGCACTTTGCAAAACAGAAACACAGGTTTCTATCTTTTTTAATTGAGAAATCTGCTCTTGTCTTTTCGGATCCATCATAAAGAAAATCTCCTTTTTCTTTTGTTACCTACCTGGCTATTAAAATTGTAATCCATAAGCCACATGGTATCTGTAACGTCTCCCATCCTTCTTGTTTCTTCCATTAAAAAATCCAGCTGATCAGATTCTTTTATATAATTTTTAACAAACCACGGGAGCAATCCTTTTTCTAAAATCGTGGTGTTTTCCTTCTCTTGACACTGCACTTTTACAAGTAGTTTCCCAGCAATTTTCCAATTCTCTTCCAGATACCTTTCATACATTTCCTTGTAAGGGACTCTTAATCCTTTTGGATATTGTATTCGGCCGATTGCAAGCTCTACCGCAAGCTCTTCTTGATCCAATTTTTTCATGTAAGAAAACAAGTGATCGTAATCATGGTATTGAAATATTTGTTGATGAAAACAATAGCGATAACGATGTCCACTGCCATGCATATCATTGTATAAAATTCTAGCTGGTGTATGCTCAACTGCTTCCTCATAGTATTCAGGAAAAATCAATCTAGCTTCTTGTTTTCCATTTATCTCTACGCGAACAGTCTGACGCAAATCTGCTATTAGCTCCTTCAAACAGGATTTTCCTTCTTCTTCTATATCAATCGAAATAAATTCTGGACCTTTACAACCTGCAAACAACCCTGTCCCCAAATCTTTGACCTGTTTCCCAAACTGCATTCGTTTCAAATGATCGCAGTTATAAAATGCATATGCACCAATCTTTTCAATATGCTCTGATAAAAAAACATGTTCCACCTCTGTATTTGCAAAACAATAACTCCCTAATTCCACTACTTTTATACCTTTTATTTCCGATGGAATAACAACGATTCGCTCTGGTTTATCTACTTTTGTAATGCAAATCCCACTACTCCCTACCTCCCATTGAAAAACCATAATATTTTCCCCTTTATATAACAAAAAAGAATCTTCCAATAATGGAAAATCCTTCTTTTCTAAATGAATAAAGCGCGAGACGGGACTCGAACCCGCGACCCCAACCTTGGCAAGGTTGTACTCCACCAACTGAGCCACTCGCGCATTTGCAATAATTATTTTATACGAGTGATATCATATCACAATCATACAAAAATTGCAAGGTTTTTATTCTAAAACCGTTAATTTTCCAGTATTTGAATCCATAATATATCCATGCACTTTGACATCTTTCGGAATCAATGGATGATTTCGAATCACCTTTACAGAATGTTTAACTGATTCATTCACACATTCAAAGCCTCGAAGCCATCGATTTAAGTCAATCCCAAAACACTCTGCCATCCCAAGTGTCTCCTCACTAATTCTTCGCTCCTTCATTTTTCCAATTACCGCATCCGCATCCATATGCTGCACACCACAATCCGTATGCCCTATAATTGCAATCTCCTCCACACCTAATTCATAAATCGCAACTACTAAACTTCTTACAGCGCTACCAAATGGATTCGTTATCACACCACCTGCATTTTTAATAATTTTTGCATCCCCGTTTTTCAATCCCAATGCTGCAGGAAGTAATTCTGTAAGCCTTGTATCCATACAAGTTACAATTGCTAGCTTTTTATCTGGGTATTTACTTGTTTGAAATGATGAATATTCTTTCTTTGCAACAAATGACTGATTATACTTTAGAATATCTTGCATAGTATTTCCTTTCAGCTGAAAACCTTAGTAACCATTTTATAACTATCATTGATATGATTAACTTATATTCGTGTTTATACAAAAAAATCCGTAACCCTTTACGAGTTTCGGATTTTCAAGCGGGTGATGGGAATCGAACCCACGTATCTAGCTTGGAAGGCTAGTGTTCTACCATTGAACTACACCCGCATGTATTTAATTTCATCAGATTTTTTAATGCCGCAGACCGGAATCGAACCGGTACGGGAGATTAATCCCGCAGGATTTTAAGTCCTGTGCGTCTGCCTGTTCCGCCACTGCGGCATAATCCCCAATTGGGAAATGGATGGAGATGGATTCGAACCATCGAAGCGAATCGCAACAGATTTACAGTCTGCCCCCTTTGGCCACTCGGGAACCCATCCACGTCATTCTGACGAACAGTTGTTATTCTATCACACCATTTGACACATTGCAAGTACTTTTTAACAAAACACCAGAAAATGGTGGCATTTGTATTGTCACATACCCTTTTTCCACAAGATATTTTATCTGTCCAACATTGTATCCTTCTTTATAACTCAACATTATTCGCTGTAGATAATCTCCGTCATACACACCAACTTCCCACACAGGAATTCGAAGTTCTCTCGAACGACTATCATTATTAATTCCAACAACACAAACACTTGTATTATACATACGGCCATATGCAATAATCTGATATTCTCCTACAAGTGGCTTTAGAGAACCTTTCTTTAATGCCATTAGCCCCTTATGAAAACCTATCATATATTTATGAAACTCAATCAATTCAAAATCTTGGTTACTCCAAGGATATGTTCTTCTATTATCTGGATCCGTCCATCCACATACACCCGTTTCATCTCCATAATATAATGTAGGAGCTCCCGGCCAAGTCATCTGTACCATTACTGCTGCGCGATAAATTCCGTAATTAACATCTTCCGAAGCTCTTTGCGTTCCCATTGTTGCAATTCGTCCAACCACCTTATTTGTCCTTGTAAGGAATCTACTATGATCATGATTTGACAACTGATTCATTGCAATTGATAAAGATTGTTGTTGCATGCGACTCATAAAATACATCATTGTTTGAAAGAATGTAGCCCCATCACCATATAAGGTATCATTTTGTTCATCACTGTGCTTTTCCATTCCTGTAAAGAACCAAGTTATTGGTTCCATAAAAGCATCATAATTCATAATGGTATCCCATTCATCTCCTTGCAACCATGAGGACGCATCTCCATAATGCTCTGCAATTATAATCGCATCTTTATTACTTGTTTTTACTGCGTTTCTAAATTTTTTCCAAAACTTATGATTAAACTCACTACTATGCCCTAAATCT
Source organism: uncultured Lachnospiraceae bacterium (assembly GCA_964370595.1). Classification (GTDB taxonomy): domain Bacteria; phylum Bacillota; class Clostridia; order Lachnospirales; family Lachnospiraceae; genus Brotaphodocola. The sequence continues at coordinate 5,801 of CAYJKD010000061.1, read as the reverse complement.
GCTGCTACATCTAGACGCCACCCATCTACTTCAAAAGGAGGCTTAACCCATTTTTTAGCAATTTGAATAATATAGTCATATAATTTTTCTGATTCTTCATAATTTAATTTAGGCAATGTATCGTGTCCCCACCAACCATCATAACTTCCATTGCATGGCCATGCATTTTTATCATTAAATCGAAAAAATGTATGATAGGGACTATCTTTATCTTCATAGGCACCTGACTCATAATCTCCCTGGCTTTTATAAATAAGTTCTCGATCCAACCATTTATTAAAGGAACCACAATGATTAAATACTCCATCAATAATAACCTTCATGCCTCTTTTATGAATTTCTGTAACTAATTTTGCAAAAAATTCATTACTTGCTTCTAAATTAGCTCTATTTCCTACACGTATTTGGTATTTCGTCGCCTTCGTATTGTCTGTTTCATTTTTCCTTAAGTTTTCTCCACCATCTTCCACAATCACTCCATAGTGAGGATCAATATAATCATAATCTTGACTATCATACTTATGATTCGATGGAGAAACAAATACTGGATTAAAATAAATAACTTCAACACCTAAATATTGCAGATAATCTAGCTTATCCCAAACACCTTGCAAATCTCCTCCATAAAAATGACCTACATCCATTGCTGTTGGAGGAGTTTCCCATTGCTCTACCGCCTTCACTTGTTGTCCAATATAAAAATATTCCCCTGTTTGTACATCATTTTTTTTATCTCCATTACAAAAACGGTCTACGAAAATTTGGTACATAACTGCACCCTTTGCCCATTCTGGTGTATGAAAATCAGGAGAAATGCGAAATGCCCATTCTGGGCACACATAATCTGTAACCCCTACTCGATTATAATAGCAAGTTTCACTTTCATTCGAAACTTGGAAATGATACCTTCGAACACTATGATCCATCAGCATTTCACATTCATAATAATCAAATAAGCGATCCGTTTTTACTTTTTTCATATCAATTTTAACAGTTGTATCTTCTTCTATGTATTTAACACGTGTTGCATCATTTTTTCCTGTACGGAAGCGAAGCACCACTTTATCTCCACTATTAGGTTCTTCTGGAATCCTATAATCACCTGTTTGATCAGAAAATAACGCATTGCGATTGATTCTCTTATTTGTAAAATTAAGCATTTTACCTCAAACTCCTTTTTGTGCATCATCAAGTTTCTATCATCAATTCCCAAACCATTCAAACAAAATCTTGAAATAGTCTAATAACATTTTATATCATTCCAACTCTAGTTACAAGTATTTTTTCAATTGTTTATTTTCTTTTAAAAATTACGGTTACTGTTCAGACAGCACATTCAGAAGTAGGAGTTGCCTTTTGGGCAACTCCTACTTCCATCTATAAACATATTCTAACTTATACTATTTTTTATCAAAGAGAGCCTCAAAATCTTCTCTACCAATTTTTTCTTTTTCAATCAATAATTGGCAACAGCTTTCTAGCACACCTCTGTGTTCTTCAATAATTCTCTTTGCCTCCATGTAACAATCGTCTATAATAGATTTCACTTCTTTATCAATCAAATCTGCTGTTTTATCCCCGTAAGTCCTTGCTTGTGTTAAGTCTCTACCTACAAATATTTCACCGTCATTATCAGCATAATCAATCATACCAATCTTATCCGACATACCAAATCGAGTTACCATTGCCCTTGCAACTCTACTAGCCTGCTTAATATCTTGAGATGCTCCTGTTGTCACATCACCAAAAGTAATTTCTTCTGCAATTCTTCCACCCAAAGATACCATAATCTCTTGAATCATTTTGTTCTTTGTATTAAATAACTGGTCTTCACTTGGAAGTGGCATCGTATAACCTGCAGCACCTACCCCTGTAGGAATAATGGATACTGTGTGAACTGGTCCCACTTCTGAAAGTACATGGAATAAAATAGCATGTCCTGCTTCATGATATGCTGTGATTTTCTTTTCTTTTTCTGAAATAACCTTGCTATGTTTCTCAGCGCCAATCCCCACTTTGATAAAGGATTCTTCTACATCTGATTGCATAATAAATGGTCGATTGTTTTTTGCTGCAGAAATTGCAGCCTCATTCATTAAATTTTCTAAATCTGCACCTGTAAATCCAGAAGTGGTTTTTGCCACTTTACCAAGATCCACATCTTCCCCTAAAGGTTTTTCTTTCGCATGAACTTGTAAGATTTCTTCTCTCCCTTTGACATCCGGGGTTCCTACTGCCACTTTTCTGTCAAAACGTCCAGGTCTTAGAATCGCTGGATCCAAAATATCAACACGGTTTGTCGCAGCCATAACGATAATTCCTTCATTCACTCCAAATCCATCCATTTCAACTAACAATTGATTCAACGTTTGTTCTCTTTCATCGTGGCCTCCGCCCATACCACTTCCTCTTCGGCGTGCTACGGCATCAATCTCGTCAATAAAAATAATACAGGGAGCATTTTTTTTTGCTTCTTCGAATAAATCTCTTACCCTTGAAGCACCAACCCCTACAAACATTTCCACAAAATCCGAACCAGAAATGCTAAAAAATGGTACTCCTGCTTCGCCTGCAACTGCTTTGGCTAACAGTGTTTTTCCTGTTCCAGGAGGTCCTACTAAAATAACACCCTTTGGTGTTCTCGCTCCAAGATCTGTATATTTTTGAGGATTTCGAAGAAAATCAACCATTTCCTCTAACTCTTCTTTTTCCTCTTTTAAACCTGCAACATTCTTAAACGTAACATTACTATTATGAGACATTTTTGCACGGCTTTTTCCAAAATTCATCATTTTATTATTTGAACCGCCACCACCAGCTCTCATGTTCATCATAAAAATAAACACAACAACAATTCCAATGGATAATAATGCTGGTAATATTACACCTAAAATATAACTCTGCGTTTTTACTTCTTGCATCGTATAATCAAGTTCATAACTTTGAATAAGCGCTTCTGTTACAGTTACATCCGCTACATTAAAAAGATGTTGTTGATCATCACTTGTTGTAATTAAAACCTGTCCTGTAGGGGTTTCCTGATTTGGTGTGATCACCATTGTTTTTACTTGCCCCTGCTCTAATAAATTTATAAACTGTCCATGTGTTAGTTCATTCTCTTGTTTTCTTGGAAACATCACTAAAAATACAGCAAAAACCAACAGCAGAATTAACAGCCCGGTTCCTTTCATTGATTGTGGTTTCACTTTGTCCTCCTTATTGTTCCACTACACCAATATATGGTAAGTTTCTATATTTTTGTGCATAATCTAGTCCATAACCTACTACAAATTCATCTGGAATACAAAAACAGGTATAATCCACCGTTACTTGTTTTTTCACACGTCTTTCTGGTTTATCTAGTAAGGTACACAAACGTATCGCTTTTGGTTGGCGTTGCTTTAGTACCTCAATCAAATAAGCCAGTGTTCTTCCTGAGTCAATAATATCTTCAACAATCAATACTTCTTTTCCTTCTAATGGTTCATCTAAATCTTTAATAATTTTTACAACACCACTGGATTTTGTATCATCTCCATAACTAGAAACTGACATAAAGTCAATCGATACTGGAACTGTAATCCTTTTAGAAAGTTCGCACATAAAATATGCTCCGCCCTTTAGAATGCAAATCATATGAATTTCTTTTCCTTCATAATCTTTACTGATTTGCATTGCAACTTCATTAATCTTCTTATTTACTTCTTCCTCTGACAATAACACTCGTATCTTATCGCTCATCTTCATTTCCTCCATTTACTGACACCTGTAATATCCGCTTTGTATTACAAGTTATCTTATAATATGCACTTATTCGATAGCCTACTACCCACATCACATGCGCTCCATCAGCCACTACTTGGATCTGATTCCGCTGTTCTTTCGGAATTTTTTCATCTATCATGATGCGTTGAACACTTTTTTTACCCCCATTTTCTAGCAAGATATAATCTCCAGTTTTCCTCGTTCGTACACAAGGGGTATCCATAATTTTATCATAATCAAACCATTTCGTATACTTCTTTTTCGGAATTTCTTGGTTTTTATCATAATCAAGTTTTGATATAATTACCTCTCGTTTGTTCATATTATCAGAATATTCATCTAATTTTATACAAATTGCAATTCCATTATAGCGACGTATCCCCACCATTTGATTTGGTAGTGAAGTTTTTGCACCTACTTGCTTTTTCTCAAGCTCACAAAGCTGATTATAATGTTCGTAAGAAATATCTCTTTGCCCAACACCCAAGGAATGAATCATTTGTCTAAAAATATACATCCTTACTATTACCTCTTCTTGTTGGATTACATGGATAGGCATATAACATTCTCTTTCTTTATTTTCAGCGTTGTTCTTAATAATCTCATCGGCACACTTTATAAAATAATCATCTGCCAACCCTGCGATCCTTCCTATTTGTAGCAAATGATCTGTTACATGTTCATTCACTTCTTCTCTAAGCAAAGGAAATATTCGATTTCGTATTCGATTTCTCGTGTAATCATTTTGTTGGTTTGTCTCATCATCTCGCCAACACACATTTTGTTGTAATAAATATTGTTCTAATTCATTCCGTGTAATACAGAGCAACGGTCGAATAATGTTATCTCGAGTCATTTTCATTCCAGAAAGCCCACGGAGTCCACTTCCACGAAGTAAATTGTGGAAAATAGTCTCTGCTTGATCTTCTTTATGGTGTGCTACTGCTATCTTTCCACTCGCTCTTTGGCTTGTAACTTTTTGTAGCTGCTCATATCGTAAAATTCTAGCTGCTTCTTCTACAGATATCTTTTTTTCCCTTGCATACCCAACTGCATCCACATAAATAACTTCGCAAGGTATTCTATAAGTTTCACATAGCTTTTGTACATATTCTGCATCTAATTGTGCTGCCTCTTTGCGAATCCCATGGTGAATATGAACACAAGAAAATGAAAATGGTACTTGATAATTTTGCTTCTGGAATTGTTTTAATACCAAAAGAAGTGCCACAGAATCTGCTCCTCCAGAACACCCCACTACAATATGATTACCTGGTAAAATCATCTCATTCTCGATTATAAAATCACTAATTCGTTCTACCATCTCATCCCTCTTTTATATTTCTATATTGCCTACTCCCCTTAATATACCCTTATTTTAACCCTAATGCAATATTGAATTTTACAT